>JAGVOV010000038.1 GCA_020052545.1 archaeon
GGCAGCGAATGCCAAGAAAGCCGGATTCAGGAACATCAATGTGGACTTGATGATAGGCTTGCGCGGCCATGACTCTGCCAATTGGAAGAAAGATGCTGAGTCTGCCTTGGATCTGGATGTCCCTTCGATCACAACATATCCATGCAGGGTCCATCCTACAGAAACTCCAAAAGCTTTCAACGATTTCCTAAAAGGGGCTTCAGCTTATCCTGATGTCTTTGAGTTTTCAGAAATGTATGCCAATTCCCAGCACTTGCTTGTCTCTAGAGGCTACAGCGAAGGCCCTTCATTCTGGTTCACAAAGCCAGATTCAGAGTACAAGGTGAATATGCAGAAATGGGGCAAGAATGCCGACTTGGTAGGCCTCGGAAGCTCGATACATGCACATGGCAACTCAGTGTATTCCTGGGTCAATGGCTGGCAATGCTGGAACAAGGCTGGCATCAAGGAGTATATGACATCTTTGGAGATGGGAAAGCTTCCAATAGATGTCGGGGCAAGGCTTTCAACTAAGAGGGGGCTTGCAGTAAGAAATATCTTATTTGGGGTTAGGATAAGCCTCGGTGTCGAGGAATTCAGAGACAAATATGGATTGACGCCGTTTGAAATCGCTCCAGGGATCTTCGAGAGGCTCGGTGACATGGGCCTTTATCATGTGTCAGAGAGAGCGATAAAGCCTACATCCTTCGGCCATATGTTCTCAGAAGAGATCATCAACTATCTTCATCGGCGCCTGAGATGAAAACTATCTGTCCCCATATTCCCTTATCTTGTCCCTCAGTAAATATAGGGTCAATGAGAAAAGGCCTACTATTAATACAATCCATGAATGCCTGGCAAGCAGCTCAAGCTCTCCTCCGAAATATCCAAGGTAGAACATGTTGAAACCCCGGCCTATTATGGTCACAATGAGGAATCGCTTGAAGCCCATCTTTGAAAGGCCAGCTGCATAGCAGAAGAGGTCATCAGGGAAATAAGGCAGTATGTAGATCATGAAGAGCATGAATGCTCCATTTTTGCTGAAGAAACTATCAAGCTTCTTCGCCTGCTTCTCTCCTGCAAAATAGACAAGCGCCGGCCTGCCAAAGCGCCTTGCGATGAAAAATGCAGCTACGCTCCCCAGAGTGATTCCAATTGTTCCTAAGATAGAACCAAAAAAACTGCCGAACACAATACCTCCAAGAACCCCAACAAGACCTCCCGGTACAGGGGCGATGACAACTTGTAGGGCTTGAAGAAGTACAAAAACAAGGGGCGAAAAAATGCCGAAGCTCTTCAGGAAATATGCCGCTTTGTCGATGTCTTCCATGACACCAAAGCTGTTCGACAGGCGAAGGCCGATCATAAGCAATGTCGTGGCTACTAGAAAGATGCCTACTGCGAGAATAATCTCATTCTTCTTCTTTTTATTCATCTGTTCTCTTCTCAGCCTTCATCTCTTTGAGGTTTATCAGAAAAAAACTGAGGCAGTCAAGTCCGCAGAAGCTTGCCTGCTTCCTGAAATCGGATGGGCCAAAAATAAGGGTGTAGCTTGATGAGGAATAAGGATCAAGATCATTGTTGCATGTCGCGCACACTTTCTGATGCTCTTTCAATTTTGATCTTATCGTATCATCGACAAGATTCTTGAGATGGATGCCGCCGGTCTCTATGTCGTGCTGTATCTTCTGCAGCTCCTCGACATCAAGCGTCGTGACAAGATCCCTGAATCTCCTTTCCATTTTACTTTTTCTTCCTCTCTTCTATTTCCAGATACCATTTTTTCTTTTCAGCGTCATAATTGAAGATGACGCTGTATCTTTTCCTCGCGTCTATGGCGAACAGGAGCGGCATCGGTACTGTGGTTTCGAAACTTGAGCCGCGCCTGTAAAGCTTCCTTCTTATCTGAACCATGTTACCTCTTTTTTTGGCCTCTCTCTTCCCGATAAATACTTATTTTATTATTAATATTTGTTGTTATGAATCTATGAATTAATATACAATTATATATACTTATATATAAATATTGCGGTCTGTATTCCAATAAAGGCAGCAGTCCAGCATTTCCGCAACGAGAGTTCACAAAGCCGCATCAGTAATAATTAAATAAGGAGAAGCAGAACTTCATGGCATGGACATGGGAAAATGGGCATACTGCGGCAGATGGCTGCAGCCGACGCTGAATGCTGGCCTGTGCGATTTCTTCGCCAGGACGATGCCTTTTGACATAGGTATCAAAGGCAGGATAATATGCTCAGATGGCCGCTTTTTTCTTCTGAAAAAGGATTTCGCTGCAGCAGAAAAATATTTTAAAAGGATAGATGAGAAAAAATTGTCAGCCTTGGTAGATTGGTTCAAGCAAAGCCATGAAAAAGCCCTGAAAATCGCTTCTGAAGCAAAAGACCTTAATGATCTGGGCAGGAGCTATGAGATAATAATGTCTCCTTGGTGGTTCCCTTTCCTGCTGGAAAGGCCGATGGAAGATTCTCTGAAGAAATTGAAGATAAAAGCTGAAGTGTTGCCCCTGTATCCCTCTGTCGTTCTGTGCCAGCAGGCTGAAGCGGCAAAGCTTTTCTCTGGGCTCAAAAAAATAAAGTTCAAAGGAAAAAAGCTTGCTGATGTACCGGATCTGAGGCTGAGGAAGAGGATTGCAACACATATCAAGAAGTTCAGGTTCTGCGGCATGCACCATTTTGTCGGTGAGCCTTATTCTGAAAATAAGTTTTTTAGCAATTATGTCTCTGATCATGACATAAAACTGAGGCTGGCTCGGCCAAAATACCAGAATCTGTACTTAAGAGTTGCAAGCGCCTGCGCCTGGGGCAGGACTTTCATGGCCGAGACTTCAGGTATGATTCAGCTGCGCTTCAGGCCGATGCTGGAGAGAAGAGCAAAAGAGCTTGGCATCAGCTTTGATGATATGGTATGGCTGATGTATGACGAGATGATTTCAGGAAAATTCTCGAGGAAAGTTATTTCTGAGAGAAAGAAAGCATATGTCATGGTGCCAAAAGGGGATGGCTATAGCATAATCTCTGGCGAGGCCGCCAAAAAGCTTGCAGACAGCATGGTCTTAGGAGAGAAGGCCAGCTTAAAGGGATTGCCAGCTTTTCCGGGAGTCGTAAAAGGAAAGGCCAAGATTGTGCTGAATCCCGGAGACATAAATAAGATCAGGAAGGGCGACATCCTTGTCGCGCCGGAAACGACACCAGATTTCTTCCCAGCGTTCTCCAAGGTCATGGCCATAGTCACTGAAATCGGAGGGGTCACAAGCCATGCGGCGATCATAGCCAGAGAATTCAGGATCCCTTGCATAATCGGCGCCAAAAACATCACTTCGAGCATCAACGACGGCGATCTGATAGAAGTGGACGCAATAAATGGAAAAATCAGGATAATAAAAAAAGCTTCATAAGAATTTTGCCAGAAGATGCCTCAATATCATCACTTGCATCCTGCTGCTGCTACCAGCGCGCAGCATCCTGTCAGCCAGATCCTCTTCCTTGAAAACATCTCGCACCCAAGCTGCGAAATCATTCTTTGTGGGCGTCACATGGTAAAAGAAAGTATCATCAGACATCATCTCTAGGCAATCAGCAAGCTCAAGCAGGCTGTGCAGCCTGCTGCCGTCTATCGCATAGAAACTGACTTCGGCCGGCACGGCCTTTATCGATCCCCTCCTTACAGTGCCTTCATCATGCGGCCTCTCTTTCCTTACCTTCTTCATCACTTCCTTGACCCTTTTTACCATCATGCCACCTCTCGAATAATTTTTCTGTGCCTGACGTCAAGCCGATGCTTGATGTCGTTCAGGGCATTCATGAATGCTATGAAGCAATCATAGGGACTGTCGTAAGGGTTGAAATATTTGTGCACATCGCCGTCGGAAAACCATTTCGTGCACATGTAATAGAAATGGTCGCTTGTGGTGAGCTTCCTCCAGTCGCTTATCAAGACAGGGTCTTTTGTCCTCTTCACCTCATTCTCCAAGACATAAAGCTCTCTCATGGCAGTCTGCTGCATCTGGTTGCCGAGCCATGCACTTAAATCGCGCTCCAGATCTGCCCAGCTCACAAAGTTGTGCATGTCAATCTCCCCTACAGATTCATTCTCGCGAGCCACTTCACTTGGAGTCTTGAAGCTATTGTCCGGATGCTTCAGCAGCTCTTGAGGAAGATGCCTCATGAAATTGAATATGCCTGTGGTGCTCCACTGGTGCTCGCCGAAAGTCTCGTAATCCATGAAAAGATTGAGGTTTGTGCCGTTCCCGTTGATCGCATTTATCCACTGCGCATATTTCTCGACGCTCAGAGGATAGTCTGCCCAGCTTGAGTTGCTGAACCTGAATGCGATGTCATCGCTCAGCTTATAATTTTTCAGCAGGAGCTTTATCCTGCTGCATGTTCTGGGCCTATAAACGAAATTCGGCGATCTCCAGCCAAGTATGTGGTCTGCGCCTTCGGCAAGCACCGCATCATAGCCGAGGTCCTCGATGAATTTGCCGAGCTCATTGTTGAAGACAAGCTCAGTGTTCCTGAATGTTGTCGGTTTAGCCCTGAAATGCTTCCACAGCATCTTCTTGTGGAGGTCCACCTGCTCAACAAATTCCTTCTTCGAATACAGATAAGAGAGGGAATGATAATAAGTCTCAGACAAGAACTCGACACAGCCTGTTTTTGCAAGTTCTTTGAAGCTGTCAAGGACTTCAGGAGCGTAATGCTGGAACTGTTCGATTGCCGTGCCGGTTATCGAATATGAAATCTTGAATTTCCCGTCGAACTGATTTATCAAGTCAAGCATCAGCCTGTTTGTGGGCAGGTAGCATTTCTTCGCAACTTTTTCGATCACTTCCTTGTTCTTCTGATGGAAGAAATAATCGTGATTGTGGCCTATGTCAAACACGGAATAATGCTTCAGCCTCACCGGCTGGTGCACCTGGAAATAAAATGATATCGCTACCATCTAAACCACTATTCTCATGTGTATTGTCCTGTTGTAGACATCAAGG
Organism: archaeon; assembly: GCA_020052545.1. Classification (GTDB taxonomy): domain Archaea; phylum Nanobdellota; class Nanobdellia; order Woesearchaeales; family JAGVOV01; genus JAGVOV01. Next base: position 4,988 of record JAGVOV010000038.1, read on the forward strand.
CATTTGTCTGCGGCCACGTCCCAATTTATCTTCGGGATCTCCTGGGTCGAGTTCTCTATAAGCGCATGCCTCAGGCAGTCATGCTGGAGGACAGCTATTATCTTATTTGCAAGCTGGTCGACGTCCCAGAAATCCACCTTGAGCGCGTGCTGCAGCACTTCGCTGACACCGCTTGTCTTGGATATTATCACTGGTGTTCCGTTCCTTATGCTCTCAAGAGGGGTTATGCCGAAAGGCTCAGACACTGACGGCATCACATAGAGGTCTGCCATCTTGTATGCCCTTTCTATATCCTTGCCTCGTAGGAATCCAGCAAAAAGCATTTTATCTGCGATGCCGAACTCTGCAGCCTTCTCAATCATATAAGGCTCCATGTCACCAGAACCTGCGACGATAAATTTTACATTTTTCATTTTCTCAAGGACTTTCCTAGCAGCGTAGACAAAATAATCGGGGCCTTTCTGCAAAGTTATCCTTCCCAAGAAGAGGACAATCTTCTCATTCGGATTCTTCCTCACGACAACATCATGCGCATCGCTGAACTCGACGCCGTTATGCACGACAGTGACCTTGCCGGGCTCGATGCCATAGTATCTGACTATCATGTTCTTCGTGTAATTGCTCACTGCGATGATATTGTCGGCAAGATGCATGCCTTCCCTCTCGATGTCATAGATATATTGATTTGGATGACCCCCAGTCCGGTCAAATTCAGTTGCATGAACGTGAATGACAAGAGGCTTTCCTGACACTCTCTTGGCATTCAAGGCGGCTGGGTAGGTCATCCAATCGTGAGCGTGGATAATGTCAAAATTTATCTCTCTGGCTATCAGGTTAGAAGCTTCAGCATAGCGATGCACTTCGGCGTAAAGGTTAGGGCCATAGACACTTGCCTCGGGATTCCCGGAATTCCTGGCGAAGCGCTTGTACTGCTCCATCCTGTTGTTATAGGCGCCGGAATCTATGTATGGCACAAGCAGTGAATTAATCTTATGAAGCATGAAATTCTCAAGCTTCAGCCCAGAAGCGACAATCAAATCAACGAAATCTGCCTTTGCATCCATGGGCGCTTTCGGAACAACAAAATGGACCTTGACATTCTTGGATGATAAACTCTTGGTGAGGCCATAGCATGCAGTACCCAAACCACCAGAACTAAACGGCGGAAACTCCCACCCAAACATTAATATTTCCATCTATACCTACCAGCACACCTTTTTTTTCATGCAACCTTATTTGTATTGATTTCTAGTCTTTTTAAGGATGTAACTTATATTTAAAGACTATGGTTTAAAAAGGTATCCAAAAGTATACTTTTATTCTTTTTCTTTTTTTTGAGAAAAGTCACTTTTTATACAAAAATGACATAAGAACACCTAAAATTAGTTATTTCCAGCCAAAATATGTAAATATTAGCATTGAAATGCACAATTTTGCTCTCAAAACAAAAACATATTTATACTGGCTGCCATAAAGAAGAGTAGATGTTGCAACTTGACGAGCAGGAAAAAATGATTGTTCGGGAGCTGATAAGAGACCCAAGGTCATCGGATAACCATATCGGGAAGACAGCAAAAATCCCAATCAAGACAGTCAACAGGAAAAGGAAACTGCTTGAAGAGCAAGGCCTACTTTCTTACTACACTTCATTGAATCATGCCGATTCCGGGACAGCAACATTGTCTGCCAGGAAAATGTATATAATTGAGCTGCAGTATGGCATAACAAATGACGCTTTCATGCAGAAAGTCCATATGCTCCTTGACAAGCCTTTGAGCAGGAAGCACATCCATGCGAGCTTTTTGGCAGAATCCCGCGGCCATCTGGCGCTTGTCCTGATGCTTGAGGCGCAGGAACAGCTGGAGCTTTTAGAAATCTTGAATGGCCAGATTGTGCCTGAGCTGAAGCTGCATCTCGGCGAACACTGTATAAAGAACATTGAGATGCTGCCTTTGATGGCTGATATATCAAATTTCCACAATTACAGCAATGAAAGCACAGAACAGGGAAAGCTGAAGAAAGATATCGCTGATGACAGCATCTTTGTCATTTAGCAAAGTATATAAACCAATAAGTAAGCTTCAATAAAAAAAGAGGTGGCAGATGAAGGTTCCAAAAGCGGATGTGCTGCTCGAGGCGAGCTGGGAAGTTTGCAACAAGGTGGGTGGCATATACACTGTCGTAACATCGAAGGCGGCTCTGCTAAAAGAATATTACAACAATTATTTTCTTATAGGTCCTTATTTTGAGAACAAGGCCAAAGTCGAGTGCGAGCTCCTGACTTCAAATGACCCTTTATGCCGCGACATGGCTGCGCAAGGGATAAAAGTTTACCGAGGGAAATGGCTGATCAAAGGTGAGCCAAACGTCATCCTTATCGATTTCTCCAGCCTTGTGGCCAGGAAAGATGAGATAAAGAAGAAGCTTTGGGATCTTTACAAGATAGACAGCCTCTTCAGCAGCTGGGATTTTGAGGAGCCTGTGCTGTGGGCATGGGCCGTGGGCATGGTCATCGAGAGACTATCACAGGATTTCCAGGGCAAGAAGATCGTAGGGCACTTCCATGAGTGGATGGCGGGCGCGGGCATACTCTACCTGAAATCAAAGAACAGTTCCATACACACCGTCTTTACGACGCACGCGACAATACTCGGAAGGACGATCGCCGAATCGGGCAATGCACTTTACGAGATATTGCCCAATATAAATCCAGACCAAGAGGCCGCGAATCTCCACATAATGGACAAATTCACCACAGAGAGGGCATGTGCCAAGAATGCCGACATCTTCACGACAGTGTCGGAGATAACAGGCATTGAGGCAGAGAAGCTGCTCGACAGGAAGCCGGACGTGCTGACGCTGAATGGGCTGGACATGTCAAAATTCCCGAACTATGAGGAGATGGTTGTCAAGCATGTAGAGAGCAGGGACACCATAAGGGAATTCATCTCTTATTATTTCTTCCCTTATTATCATTTTGACATCGAGCGAAACCTTATCTTCTACATACTTGGCCGATATGAATTCAGGAACAAAGGGATTGACATCCTCATCAAGTCTTTAGGCAAGCTCAATGAGATGCTCAAGGAAGGGAATGTCAATCGCACCATAACATGCCTTTTCTTCATCCCTAATGAGCAGTTCGGCATAAAGATGGAGCTTCTCGAGAACAAGAATTTCTACAGAGAAATAAAGAATTTCATAAGCAGGCATGAGAACGATATCCAGAAGCAGATGGTGAACGCGCTCCTGACTAAAGGGCAAGTGACTTCAGAGGATCTCTTCACGAAAGACTTCCTGCATGAGAATGTGATGAAAGTGATGTCATTCAAGAAGAAAGGCACGCCTTCATTTGTGACTCATTATCTGAGGAATGAGGACAACGATGCCATAATCTCAAACCTCAAGGCGAATGGCCTTGACAACAAGGAAGATGACAAAGTGAAGGTTATATGCTATCCGGTCTACCTGAATGGTGTAGATGGACTGATAGACCTCAATTATTATGATACGATAATAGGCTGCCACCTCGGCATATTCCCGAGCTATTATGAGCCTTATGGCTACACGCCGCTGGAAAGCGCAGCGCTGGGGGTGCCGGCGATAACGACAGACCTCTCCGGCTTCGGCATGTTCATACAGAAGAAAAGCCCGATAGTCAACAAGTCCGGATTATTTGTGATGCAGAGGCTAGGGAAGACAGAGCAGCAGATGATAGATGAGCTTTCCGGCATCATGTTCAACTATGCCAAGCTTGACCGGGGCATGAGGGTGAAGAGCAGCATTGACGGGATGGCGCTCGCCGGCCTGGCAGACTGGAAGGACCTAATAGAAAACTACATCGAAGCGCATAACAGGGCGTTAGACAAATGAACGAGCTGAGGAAAGACTACATTCTTGACAGATATGTCATTGTCGCGGCTGCAAGAGCCACAAGACCGGACCAGTTTAAGAGAGAAGAGGAGAGCAAGCATTCTGACATATGTTATTTCTGTCCTGGCAACGAGCATCTCACTCCAGCGGAGATAGGCAGGCTTCAGGACAACAACGGCTGGTATGTGAGATGGTTCGAGAACAAGTTTGCTGCTGTTAAGCAAGAGGGCTCTTTTGAGCTTAAGCTTGGTGACAATTTTTTCCTCTCAGGAACGGCTTTCGGAAAGCATGAAGTGATTGTGGAGAGCCCGCAGCATAATGATGAGCTCTCTTACCTAAGCGAAAGCCATATCATGGAGATACTTAAAGTATATAGCCACAGGATCGAGGAATTGGCCAAGATGCCAGGAATAAGATATGTTCAGGTTTTCAAGAACCATCTTCACGATGCGGGAACAAGCCTTGTGCACACCCATAGCCAGGTTGTGGCCTACAACCTTATTCCAGCGTCGTTGCAGCAGAAACTTAATGCGATCTCAAGGCATTCAAGCTGCCCTCACTGCAAGATAATCGAGATAGAATCAAGAAGCGCAAGGACTGCCTTCTTAGGAAAGAATTTTGTGGCATTCTGCCCTTTCGCGTCTCGTTTCTTATATGAAGTTTGGGTGGTGCCAAAGAGGCATGTCAGGAGAATGTCAGAATTCAATGATGACGAGCTGCTTGACCTGGCTTCGATGCTGAAACTTATCTTGGTGAAATTGAAGCAGCTCAATGCGCCTTACAATCTTGTGATAAATTATTCTCCTAATGGCACGGACATGCATTTCCACATTGAGGTTATGCCGCGCTTAGCCACATGGGCAGGCTTCGAGCTCGGGACTGAGACGACAATAAACCCTGTGGCTCCAGAGCACGCAGCAGAGTTCTACAGAAGCTGAAGAAAGTACCGTAAATCTTCTTAAATCAGTTCTCATTTCTGCCAGAATCGAAATCTTTCTTCAATCATCAAAATGAATCTCCTCAATTTACAGCAAAGTATTTTAACATTTCATATCCTTTTTGTGTCATGCAACCAAAAACAATAAATACTCTTTGTTATATCAACAGATATAACATGAAAGGACCCCAGAAAATATTGAGGTATCCGAGGCTGGATACGATCCTGATGGCGGAAAATTACATCAGAAAACATGACGGCGAGTTCAAGAAAAGGGCATTGTGGGAGCATCTGCCCAGAGGGACAATGTACCAGACATACTGTGTCATCATAGATTACCTTTTGTTCTCTCATAAAATCTCCATCGATGCTGAGGGAAAGATTGGATGGATATATTATCCGGAGGATGTTAAAAAGCTGATGAAAGACAAAAGCCTTTTTTGGAACGGAAAATGAAACTTCCTTCTAAGGTGAGGTTTGCTGACATAAAATTGCAGGAAGCCTACGAATCCTTGCAAAATTCAACCGGTTTTGAGAAAAAGCTCCATGGTTCCATAAAGAATGCTTTTGCTTCGCTTGAGAAAAACGCTTTTTCTGGAACTCAAATTCAGAAAAAATTGATTCCAAAGGAATATATTCGAAAATATAGGATTGATAACCTTTGGAAATATAATTTGTTAAACGGTTGGAGGCTCATTTATTATATCAAAGGCAACCAAACCTTGGTGTTGAGTGTTATTTTAGACTGGCTTTCACATGCAGACTATGAGAAGAAGCTCAAATATTAAACCGGAAACTATTACTTATCTCAATCTGGCTTTAATATAATCTTCCGCCAATCGGGACTTCTTTTCCTGGCTGGATGAGGACGCATTCCTTGTTTTGGTCATGGACCCCGAGTGTCAAGACCTCTGATAAAAATGGCCCTATCTGTCTTGGTGGGAAGTTGACAACGCAAAGTACCAATCTGCCTTTCAAGTCTTCCTTTTTGTAATTCTTGACAATCTGGACACTTGATCTCTTAATCCCAATAC
>JAGVOV010000116.1 GCA_020052545.1 archaeon
GCTCTTCCGATCTGAAATACAAAGGGAAGTTCGCTGATTTGCAGACGCTCCTGAAAGAATCTGATTTCATATCGGTGCATGTGCCATTGCTTCCGACAACAAGGCACTTGATCAGCACAGACCAATTTAATATGATGAAAGCAAATGCTTATCTTATAAATACTGCTCGTGGCCCGATAATAGATGAAGCTGCTCTCGTCCAGGCATTGAAGAACAAGAGAATTGCTGGAGCTGCGCTTGATGTCTTTGAGTTCGAGCCGAAGATGGTCGATGGATTGAAAGAGCTGGACAACGCAATTGTTCTGCCGCATGTAGGCTCTGCCACGATAGAGACAAGGACTGCGATGGCGAATCTCGCTGCAGGCGCCGTGATGGACTTCTTTTCCGGCCGCGTCCCGGTGAACATCGTCAACAAGGATGTCCTGAAGTAATCATTTTTTTCCGCATTTATTGCATATTCCCTTCAGGTCTATCTGGAAATGGCAGATTTTTCCGGCTGCGTTTTTCCTCAAGAAATCTATGTCATTTATTTCCAGATGGGAAACATGCATGCATTTCGTGCATATGAAATGGCAATGGCTGTTCTTGTTGGTTGAATAGACCTGCCTCCTGCCGCAGTTATACGAATGTATCTCATCCCTCTTTGACTTATGTTTCAAGAATCTGTAGACGGTGGCGATGCCTATCTTTTCATCCTTCTTTTGCGCATATTCGAGCAGATCCTCGGCAGTGAAAAAAGTGTCTAAGCCCTGCAGCATGTCTTCAAGCATCCTCTTCTGCTTTGTCTGCCTTGTCTCTTTCGCCATGTTCTTATTGATAATTAGAATCAATAACTTATTTATATAAGTTACACTTTCCTGGAATCATGGCAAATGTGTGGCTTTTAAGCCTGTTGAGCGTGTTCGTGGTCAGCGTCATCTCTCTGGTAGGCGTGGCTGCATTAAAGATGAGCGACAAGAAGCTCAAAAGCCTTCTCTTGTTCCTCATAAGTTTCTCAGCAGGAGCTTTGCTCGGCGATACTTTCATACATCTTCTGCCGGAAGTCTTTGGAGAAGGGGAATCGCTGCTGCTGATAAGCGTCCTTGTGCTGGTCGGCATCATAATATCCTTCATGATTGAGAAGCTGATCTTCTGGCACCACTGCCACCTGCCAAGCAATAAGAAGCATCATCATCCGTTCGCGTACATAAATCTTATCGGGGACCTTGTGCATAATTTCATCGATGGCGTCATAATTGCCGGAGCCTATCTAGTTAGCGTCCCGGTAGGCATATCGACTACGATAGCTGTCATGCTTCACGAGATTCCGCAAGAGATAGGCGATTTCGGGGTGCTGATATATGCCGGCTTCTCAAGGGCAAGGGCAATCGCGATGAATTTCCTGGTTTCATTGTCTGCTGTCGCTGGAGCCATACTCGCATTATTCCTTTCATCACGGGTAGATGGCATCGTCTTTTATCTGGTGCCGCTGGCAGCGGGAAATTTCCTTTACCTCTCTCTGACTGATCTCCTTCCGGAGATACACAAGGAGACAAAACTGGGCCAGTCGATAATGCAGCTCCTTTTCCTGATGCTCGGCATCGTCGTCATGGCAGCTTTATTGCTGCTTGAGTGATTCTGTAACTACTACTAAGTGATTAATTACGAAAAATTTATATAGGCAGTGGCATTCTTGCCTTGCATGAAGCTTCCGACATTGCAAAATTACTGGTTCAACAAGTTCAAGGAATGGGAGATACTGACAAGCTATGACCCTGGGAAGGACAGGCTCCTTGAAGGCGCTTTCTCAAGGACCTTCAGCATCCCAAGTGATGAGATAGTGGAGCAATATCTGCGTGAATTCGGCAACCCAGAAATTTTTGAGAAGCAGGAACACTTAATGTCAATCTTTAATGACCCCGAATATGGCTGGCTCGGCTTCAGTTTCAAGAGCTATGAAAAGGCCCATAAAGACTGGCTTGTGGCATTGGAAGGGAAAAGCTCAACGCTTTCAGATGATTTCAAGGCTGCAGAGAGGATGCAGAATGAATGGGAAGCAAAAATTGATTCTGTCCTTGACGGGAATGATAGGCTGAAATATACTTTCATACTGCATCCGAGCATAGAGGACATGGTGAGCACTGCTGCTGAAGACATAAACGGCCCTAATCATGACCTTCTTCCGTTGCATGGCCCGCTAAAAGTAGAGGCTTATGCCAGCCCTGATTTTGCAAGACAGGCTGTCAATGTCGTCTATGAGATAAGGGTGTGCAATGATTTCCATCAGGTTTATGCAATAGAAAGATTGGGACGGGACATGACTGCCCTCAGAAACCATGTTAATGGAAGGGTCAAGCAAGCTTCTCAGCCTGGTATCAAGCTTGCGCTGAACAACCTCCATCCTGCAAGAGATTTTGATAATCAAGTATATGCCAAGAAACCTGTTACACCAGTGCAGCAGGATCTGTTTCATCAAACAGGCTGAGCTGCTTCACTTTTTTCTCATCTGTTTGTTTCGGGGCTATCAATTCATTTATCTCATCATTTGATATGTCTCCGCGCATCAGCCCCACAAGCAAAGCCTTTTTTTCCTTTCTCTCCCTTCCTGAAAAGCCGCTGAGGAAAAAGGCTTCCATCATCCCATCCATCTTCCTGCCTTTCTGGAAGAGCTTCATGAGATAAAAGCGTGCTGAAGGTTTTATTGAACTAGCAAGGGATTCGAGATTTTCGGGGTCTATTTCAGTGAAGTAAAGATGGCCATCGCGCTCCTCAACAATGCCTGAGATGTCCTGGCCTTTCTCAACTCTTGTCCTATCCATGAGCTTAAACCTTATCGTGTTCCTGTATTGGTATGCAAAATCTTCGAGCTCATATCCTGGCTTCAATGACATGATATATTGCTTCAAGTCAAGGGTGTTATTCCTTATCTGCCTGGAGATGTTCGCTGCCGAAGCCGCAGCCACTTTCTTCCCTTTCTCTAGGATTATCCTTGGAAGGTCATGCTCAAGGTCTATTTTGAAGCGCGGCTCAAAATAGAATTTCTCTGAATTGAACCGGCGCTTGTAGCTGTGTATCCCGATTCCGGTGCTTGTTATGTAGCCATCAAGCTCATAGATGAATTTTGATGGTCCGAGAACATTCAGCTTCCCTCTCCCCAATGGCGTGAAGCCAAGCTCAAACAGCCTTGTCGCATCATCTGCGGGAAAGGCTGCAAGCGTGCCTGAATACATAAGGCTTGGCTTGCTGAATGCCGTCTGGAAAAATTTTATTATGTTGGATTCGAACATCTTCCCAAATTCATTCACGTCCATGCCATAGACTGCCTTGAAATATGTCCCATCGACAACATTGCCGAACACAAGCCTGTTGCTCGCATCTATGACAAGCTTTCTGTCAGTAAGCACATGCCCTATCATCGAATCCATAACTTTCTGCAGGATTATCCTCTCGATGTGATTCTCTGATTCAACAAGCTTTTTGTTCACATTTGTCAATCCCAGATTTTCTATTATCGGCTGCATCGTCTGCGTAAGGTAAGGGACAAAGAATATCTCCGCATCATCATGTATCCCTGTGATGTTCCTCAGGTTTTCCTCGATGCCGCTCAGCTTTGCAGCCCATTTTATTATCCTCTTCTTGTTCGCCTCGACATCGACGCTCTTGTACTGCATCTGCTTCGTCTGCTCATCCCTGTATCTGACAAGCCTTTGGGCGAGTATCTTATCAATAAAATTTGTCGCCACTCCATTCCTGCTTGTCCTGTACAGCACTTCTTTCTGCAGCCCGAGCTCAGCCTCAAGGAACTCGAAAGTCTGGTCTATGATGATACCAAGGTCTGTCGCGGCTATCGTGTCAACATAGCCATAATGCACTTCATTGAAGCCTTCCTCCTTGTTCTTGTTGACAATGGCCTCAAAAGTGCTCTGACCCAGGCTCGCGTATGACTGGAACGCCTTCTTGAATCCCAATGGAGGCCGCTTGACAAGGACTATCTTGCCGTCCTCAATCTTTATTGACATGTAATTCAATGCGTCATTTGCGATCCCCACGCTGACAAGCGTCCTGTCATTCAACAGCTCTTGGATGTATGTCGTCACAGCGAGCAATGTGTCGCAGCTCACGCCTATTGGCGCAAACCTGTCTTTCCAAGTCTGGCTTTCATATTTTATGCCTGTGTTGTCTGTATTGCAATTGAAGAAAGGCTCATGCTCACGCGTCAACTTGTACATTTCCTCACCAAGCTGCTTCAGCACGCTCTCTTTCTCTCTCTTTGAGGTGGTGATGAAAGGATTGTTGAGCTTCGGGAAATCATAGCCTTCGCCGTTGAAATTCATGGCATTCTCGGCATCTATCACCCATTTCCATATCTGCGCAGCTCTCCTTCTCATCCTCTGGGAGCTGGCCACAACCTCGACTTTTGCTTTCCTCCCCTTATGCTCAAGCCTGTCAACCCCAGAATCAAATATCTGCACAGAATAGTCGCCTTTTCCCGAAACCAAGCTCAATGAGACGGATTCCTCTTCACTTCCTTTCGGATCTAGCTTGCTTGTCCTGTATTTCCATGCCTCTGTGTCGATGCCAATATACTTGCAGCCTTCATCTTCCTTCCTTGTCGCAAGGAAATTGATGTCGTCAAGGCAAAGATTTTCGAGATACAACCTCAATGAATTCCCATGTATCTCTGAATGGGGGGAAAATTCTTTAAGGCTTGCAACAATCTGCGCCTCAATCCTCTTCGTCTCTGAATAACAGAAGAGAGCAGAGTCTGGGATCTGAAGAATCGATATTATCTTTGATGCTTTTTTCTTTAGACCTGGATTCTTGCTTATTATCTCATTCGCCTTCTCCAAAGCCTCATTGAATTTTTCCAGACTGGAGAAATGATACGCTTTTTCCATTGGCTTCCTGAAGAAATGATCGAGCCTGGCTTCCAAAGAATCGCTGAAAGGCAGCTCATCAGCGTGGATAAATTCAAGGA
>JAGVOV010000088.1 GCA_020052545.1 archaeon
GAAGACATACAAGATCCTTGACTGCAGGGACTGGAGCAGGATCGATGTGAGGCTTGATTCAAATCATGAGCCTAATATAATAGAGGTAAATCCGCTGCCGGGAATATTGCCTGATCCAAAAGATAATTCATGCTTCCCGAAAGCTGCAAGAGTCGCGGGACTGAATTACGAGGATTTGATAAATGCTCCATTGATGTTTGCCTGCAAACGGCATAAAATAAGGATTGACAGCGAATCCTTCAAAAATCTTGAAAAAAAGATTTCAATGATAAAATGCTGATTTTTTTCTCCGACGAGGAATGAAAAAGGGAATTTTTTTATTTTTCACGAAAATGTTTTTTTGGCTGAAAAGATGCCGAAAAACGGCAAAAACAGAGTTTTTCTCACCGACGGAGAATTTGATTCATGGAAAATATTCGAAAAAGAATAAAAAAAAAATTTAGTTTATTTCCGACGAGGAATCAACTTTGTTAGCATCCAAACAAAATATTTATATACTTGTTTTGCTAAGTTATGATTTATAAAAATAAAATGAGTTTTAATTGAACAAAAATGCAGAAAATTAGGATTGCTGTTTTTTTTCGCGACATAACGTCACCGTTGGAAAAGGAATATCCTGCTGATTACCAGGGCAGGGAGGATGCATCGCATTTCTATTACCTTTGCAAGACTTTGAAGAAATTAGGCTATGAAGTCATACATTATAACCTTGATGTCGAGAACGTCTCAAGCCTGAGAGACGTTAAGTTTGACCTCGCTTTCAACTTGTGCGATGATGGCTTTGACAACAAGGCTTATCTTGAGCCCCATGTCCCTGCCATATTTGATATCTACAACATTAAATACACAGGTTCTAATTATTATACCCTGGCGACATGCCTCGATAAGATAAGGACTAAGGAGATATTGCTTTTCCATGGCATAAGGACGGCAAGATTCCAGACATTCTCTACAGGGAATGAGATCCTCAACAAGAGCCTTAAATTCCCCCTTATCGTGAAGCCTGCAAAGGAAGACGCGAGCATCGGGCTGCGCTTTGATTCTGTGGTGCAGAACGAGCGCGAGTTGAGGAAGAAAGTCAGGGATGTGGTAAGGCGCTATGATCAGGATGCTCTTGTCGAAGAGTATATTGACGGAAGGGAGATTAACATAGGCATCGTTGGAAGCAAGGATCCTGTGATTTTGCCTGTGGCCGAGATATGCTTTGACAATTTCCCGGAAAATATGCCCAAGATTCTCACTTACGACGCAAAATGGGACAAGGAGACGTTTGAATATAAGAACACAAGGAACAAATGCCCGACACAGGTTGATCCTGCGATAGAGATGGAGATGAAAGAGATGGCGTTGAAGGCATTCAAGCTCATGGGCTGCCAGGATTATGCGAGGATTGACATAAGGCTTGACAGCAATAATGTCCCATATATACTTGAAGTCAACCCGAACCCGGACTTGAGCGTGGATGCCGGCTTTTCCCATATGATAAAGGCTGCTGGCAAGACCTATACGGACCTCATTGAGATGATAATTGACTCTGCGGTAGAGCGTTATAACATAGCTGAGGAGCCTGCTGCTGAGTTCATTGGCAAGAAAGTCAAGGCCAAGGTGAGCGTTAGGGCATGATTACTTCTTCAGTAAGATATAGCGAGGGGGTGAGCGAAAGCATCAATCCAGCGATAGTGCTCGAGAAGATCCAAGAGGTCGTTGCAGAATTCAGGGCAAAGCAAAGGCCTGAGAACATCGAAGAATGGGAGTGGCAGCTAAGGAATTCTATAAGCACGCCTCAGCAGCTCGAGCAGAAGCTTGGCATGAAAGCGGCAGATTTCGTCCAGCTCGCGAAGATATATGCCATCAGGGTTTCACCTTATTACCTGGGCCTTATCCAGAAAGTAAATGATCCTATATGGCTGCAGAGCATACCAAATCTCATAGAGATGCAGGATCCTGAAGGCATCGTGGATTCTCTTGCTGAAGATGAGATGAGTCCTGTTCCTGGAATAACTCATCGCTATCCTGACCGTGTCCTTTTCTTAATACAGAGCCAGTGCGCGATGTACTGCCGCTTCTGCACCAGAAAAAGGCTTGTCGGCGATCCTATGAAGACGATAAAAGATGAGCAGATAAGGCTGGGCATCGATTACATAAGGCAGCATCCTGAAGTTCGCGATGTGATATTGTCTGGCGGCGACCCTTTTATGCTGCGCGATGACAGGATTGACTGGATATTACATGATCTGAGGGCAATTCCTCACGTCGAGATAATAAGGTTAGATTCCAGGATGCCCTGTACCTTGCCACAAAGGATTACACAGCAGCTTTGCGATGTCATAAAGAAGCATCACCCTGTGTATGTCCTGACGCATTTCAACCATCCAAGCGAGATAACGCCTGAAGCAAAGAGGGCCTGTGAGCTGATGGTTGACAATGGCATTCCAGTCATGGACCAGACTGTGCTGCTTAAGGGCGTGAATGATGATCCGATGACCATGAGGAAGCTCATGCAGGACCTTCTCAAGATGAGAGTCAGGCCATATTACCTTTATCAGGCAGACTTGACAAAAGGGACAGAGCATTTTAGGACTAAAGTTGAGGTTGGTTTGAGGATAATAAAAGAAGGGTTGCGCGGCCATACTTCTGGCCTCGCTGTTCCGCATTTTGTCATTGACTGCCCTGGAGGCGGCGGAAAGGTGCCTTTATTGCCAGAATATGTGCTTGACTTCAACGACAAGGCGGTTGTCATGAGGAACTTTGAAGGGAAGATATTTGAGTATCCTCAGATTGACCCGAACTATTATAAGATACAGTATTGATTCTGCAGCATTAATTCTTTATGTTGACTCTTGGATAGGCGAACTCAATCTTTGCCTTGTCGAATCTTTTCTTTATGCTTTCCTGAAGGTCACACATCATGTCCCAGGATTTGCTTGCGCTGTCGCTCCAGAATTCAAGCCTCAGCACAACGCCAAGCTCTGTCAGCTTCGTCACCTGTACTGTGGGACCATGCTTTATATTATTAGAATCAACAAAGATTATGTTATTCGGGTTCTTTTTCGTCTCTTCCAGCATTATGGCCCTTGTCTTGTCTATGTCTGCCTTATAGCTTATCGTGACTTCAAACCATCTTGACATCTGGCTGTGCTCAATGTCATAGTTTAGGAGATATTCTTCGCTCAGCTTTGAGTTTGGGATTATGATGCGGTTGTGGTCCAATGCCCTTATCACTGTGTGTCTCAAGTTTATGTCCTCAACATAGCCTTCATAACTGCTTACCTTGATCCTGTCTCCTACCCTTATCGGCTGGAATATTGATATAAAGACCCCTGCGACGATATTGCTGAACATCTGCTGCGTGGCAAATCCTACTATTACGGCCATGATTCCGGCGCTTGCCAGCAGTGTCGTGCCTATTGTCCTGAATTCCGGGATGCTGTAGATTATGAACATCATTCCTATTACATAGATTATGAAAGTCGTGAATTTCGTGAAGAACACGAATCTTGTCTTGTCGACATGTATCTGGCCGCTTACCCTGTCAAAATACTTCCCGAGAACATATCTCAGCACCCTCGCCAGGATCATTGTTATGAACAGTATAACTAATGGCCACACTAGCTGGTGAAGGTTTATGATGAAGCTGCTCTCAAAACTCTTGACAGAGGCGCTA
>JAGVOV010000068.1 GCA_020052545.1 archaeon
AGGAGAAGAAGAAAGAACCGGAAAAGCCAGAGGAAGAGCCTAAGATTGAAGCGAAAGAGGGGCCGAAGGCAGAGGAGGCCAAAAAGGAAGAGCCCGAAGAAAAACTCGAAAAAGCCGATGATGAGGACGTTGTTGAGTTGCTTGGTGGAAAGAAAAAGGAAATTCCAGAAGATGATGAAGATACTAAAGAAGAGCAAACAAAAGAGGAATCAAAGTTCAAACCAGCTGATCTCGATCTTATTTCAAAGGTGTTTTTCAGATGACAGAATGCATGATGTGCGAGATGGCTAGGCAGAAGCTCAACATCATCTATGAGGATGATGTCGTCTATGGCATGCTTGAGCCGAATCCTGCCGGCTTGGGCCATATCATACTGATGCCTAAGGAGCATTTCACCATAATCGAGCAAGTTCCGGGAATGGTGAGCAACCATCTTTTCCAGATAGCCAACAAGCTTTCTGTCGCGACTTTTGAAGCGCTTGGCGCAATGGGCACAAACATAATCGTCACGAATGGCGTCGCTGCCGGCCAGAGGAGCTCGCATTTCTTAGTCAACATAATACCGAGGTGGGAGAAAGATGGATTGAATTTCCAATGGAAGACAAAGCAGTTCAATGAGGAGGAATTAAGCTCTGTTGAACTGCAGCTGAGGCAGTTCGCGAATGTCAATGAAGAGCCTCATCATTCTGTCATCCCGGAGCATAGCCATGCAGACAGCCAAGAAAGTCATCCGCATCAAGAAGAGGAAGATGTCGATGATGAAGATTATAGGGTAAGGCAGCTTGACAGGGTGCCATGATGAGCATTGAAGACTGGAGAAAAGCTGGAAAGATAGCTGGCGAAGTCAGGGAATGGAGCCGCGATTTCGTCAAGCCTGGCGCCAAGGTTGTTGACGTTGCCAATAAGATTGAAGCCAAGATAAGGAGCATGGATGGTGAACTTGCCTTTCCCGTCAACATTTCTTTCAACCAGGTTGCGGCGCACGACACAGCTAATTTTGATGACAGCCGCGTCTTGAAGGATGAGCTTGTCAAGGTAGATGTCGGCGTGCATGTCAATGGCTGCATTGGGGATACTGCTCTCACTGTCGATCTTTCCGGAAAATATCAGAAGCTGATTCAATCAGCTGAAGAGGCGCTGAATGACGCTATAGAGCAGGTGAGGAAAGAGCCGAAGCTCGGGCTTATCGGAAAGAGGATCGAGGACAAAATTTTAAGTTTTGGTTTTCAGCCGGTGAGGAATCTTTCAGGCCACGGCATAACTGTATTTGAGGTGCATGATGAGCCTTCTATCCCTAATTATGATACTAAATCAAGCAAATTGATACCGAAGGGGACTTTTTTTGCGATAGAGCCTTTCGCCACTACTGGAATTGGGAAGATAACAGAGAAAGGTGAAGGCATAATATTTTCCATTGTCGCTGATAAGAATGTAAGAGATTTGATTTCAAGAAAAGTGTTAGCACACATCAAGACAAAGTACAGTACCTTGCCTTTCTCGAAGCGCGAGCTTTTCCTCTCTTTCAAGCCATTCGAGGCTGAATTTGCCTTGAAGCAGCTGCAGCAACAAGGGATATTACACAGCTATCCACCATTGGTGGAAGTTTCTGATGGATTTGTGAGCCAGGCAGAGCACACTCTTTATCTTGGCGATGAAGTAGAAGTGTTGACAAAATATTAGCCGGCCACTGCAGCCAGAGATATTGCACTTACCATTGCCAGCACCAATCCAACTTCTTGCCATGGATGCAATTTCTCATTGTTGAAGACAAGGCCCAGGATGACAGCCAAGCCGATATAGCTCTCTGATATCGCGACAACTATAGCTATGGGGGCAAGGCTTGCGGCGAACGCATAGAAGACCCATGCGCCGTTGTCTATTATGGCAAGAGAGACGACCAAGCCTTCATGCTCTTCGACATCAAGGAAAGCCTTGCCAAGCTTTTTCTGCGACAATAAATAGAAGAATGATATGATGAGCGCGAATGCATGCAGCACCCACATCGTCAACAGAGGATTTGTCAGCCTTGATGAAAATCCCACAAAAAAGTTTCCGAGGCCCATGAAAAATGCCGTTGTTATTGCCAGAAAAACTCCTTTCTCCATCAAATGTTTTGCCTTGAAATTTGTTGTCTTGATAGACACCATGACCAGACCCACAACAATAGATGAAATCAAGATTATTTCTGCCAAGCTCAGCGATTCTCCAAGGACAAAATATGCCAGCAATGCTGTTACTGGGACTTCAAGCGCGAATACTGGGTCCATTATGGCAAGCTTTCCCTGCTTCAATGCCTCGAAGTCGAGCATAGAAGCGATGAACATTATCACTGAGACTATTATTAGGATCCAGTAATTCTCATTTGAGAAAAGCCCGGGAAGGTCGCTGTAGATGAAAGGGAATATGGCCAAGGTGGCGAAGAGGCTTATGAAAAACAATGTCTCCCAGTCGCCGAATCTCCTTGAAGATCTCTGGACAAGGAAATCCCCGACGCCCCAGCATATCAATGCCGCGAAAGCGAGCAAAATACCGAGTTCATATCCCATAGGAGAAAAATCTGTAAGATTGTATATAAAGATTAGCAATCACAGGCCAGTAGATTAATTGTTATTTAATGAACGCTCTACCCTTCCAAAAAAATCCATTCGCCTGAGTCCGGCGATTTCCGAAGCGATGATTCGCTGCCAGAACCCATGTCCTTAACCTTGAATGTTCCGGATTTAAGCTCATTCTCCCCGACGAAGATGACTTTCTTCGCCTTTATTGAATTGGCGTACTGGAGCTGATTGCTCAGGTTTCTTGAATTAAGGTCAATCTCGACAGAGAATCTATCCCTTAATTCAAGAGCCATTGAATAAGCATCATTTAAGTTTTCTTTTTTTACATAAGCCACAAAATAATCCGGGCCTTCTGTGAGATTGGGAACAAGCTTCTTCTCCTCGAGCAGCAAAGACAGTGTTGAATAGCCCATGCCGAATCCTGTGGCTCCAGTATTTTCGCCTTCGAAAAGCTCGATTAAATTATCATACCTCCCGCCACCGCATATGGCTCTGAATTTCCTGCCAGAGTCATAGATCTCGAACACTGTGCCAGTATAATATGCAAGCCCTCTGACTATAGAAAGGTCTACCTTGACAAAATCCTTGTCTTTTATCAATGCCAGGACAGCATTCAATTCTCCATATCCTTCCTGCGCCAGCTTGTTGAGATGCGTCTTGTCGAATTCGCTCTTCTTTATTATTTCAAGTATCTCATCTGCCTGGCTTTCGTTTATCTTGTTCTGCGACAGCTCTTTCAAGAAATCTTCGTCGCTCAGTTTCCTGTATTTGTCGATCATAGACAGTGCAAAATCTATCTGCTCCTCTTTTATTCTTGACAGCAGAAGCCCTGTGATGAGCTTCCTATTGTTTATGTAAACATAGAAATCGCCTTTCTTCAATCCAAGGCTTTCAAGCGATGCGATAGCAAGATTGATGATTTCAGCATCGGCTGCCGCATTCCCGCTCCCGAAAATTTCGGTGCCGAACTGGTAGAATTCTCTCAGGCGCCCTTTCTGCGGCTGTTCATATCTCCACATCCTGGTGAGATAGAACCATTTCACCGGCTTCTGCGCGCTTTTTTGTCTCTGGATGAACATCCTTGCTGCAGGCACCGTCATGTCAAACCTCAATCCAAATTCCTCATTGCCTTTCTTCTCAAGATTGAATATCTGGCCTTTGATCTCCTCTCCGGATTTTTTCGTCAAAAGGCCCATGGTCTCGAACCCTGGGCTTTCGATCTCTTGGAAATTGAAGGATTTTGCAGTCTTCCTTAGATTATTGAAGACATAATCCTGCAGCCTTTTCTCTTCTGGATAGAAGTCTACTGTCCCCTTTGGATTCTGGAATGCCATGCTTTTAAATCAGACTTTCATGTATATAATATTTGCTGTTCAGACTTTTTAAAACAAGAATCAATTACTTTTTGAGAGTGATAACTTCAATAAAATCAAGAAAAAATCTGGATTCCTATGCTCCTGAACCATTCGGTTCTACCGAATACCAGTAAGTTCTGTCGTGCGAAGCAACCGAAGAATACGGCAAAAACAATACAAATATAGTAAAAAATCATTTATATATCTAAAAACATAC
>JAGVOV010000125.1 GCA_020052545.1 archaeon
AAGGTTCCTTGAGAAGATAAGCAAGACACAGACTGTGGAGATGCATGTGATATGAACAAATGGACTTTTGCTATAGGTTTCTTGATTGTGCTTTTTATCGTCAGTATCATAGCCGCTGCCTTGATTAATGGATTTCAGGACACAGGATTGAGTTATGGGAATGTGGCAGTCATACCGATTGAAGGTGTGATAATGACTGGCGAAAGCGGCTCGATACTTGATGACAATGCAGCAAGCTCCACACAAATAGTCAAATACCTTGAAGAGGCTGCAAAGGATGACAGCATAAAAGCTATTGTCCTAGAAATAAACAGCCCTGGGGGAAGCCCGGTGGCGAGCGATGAAATTGCTTTGGCCGTGAAAAAAACCAATAAGACAACAATAGCCTTGATAAGGGATGTTGGAGCTTCAGGCGCATACTGGGTGGCAAGCTCTGCAAATATAATAGTTGCAAACAGGATGTCTGTCACAGGCAGCATTGGTGTTATAGGCAGCTATCTTGATTTTTCCGGATTCCTGCAAAGATACAATGTGAGCTATGAGAGGCTTGTGTCTGGAAAATACAAGGATGCAGGCACGCCTTACAGGGCGTTAACACCAGAAGAGGAGAAGATGTTCCAGCAGAATTTAGATGAGATACGCGAATTCTTCATCCAGGAAGTGGCGAAGAATAGGAATATGAGCATAAACAAGACGAGGCAGCTTGCCACAGGGATGTGGTTCCTTGGCAGCAAGGCTAAAGAGCTCGGCCTGGTAGATGTGCTGGGCAACAAGGACACAGTCGATGAGATATTAAAGAAGAAGTTGAATGAGACACCAGTATATGTCAGATACGAGCACAAGAAGACTTTGTTCGATTACTTTTCCGCCTCTCTGAGCAAGCAGAGCTATAATTTGGGTTTGGGCATAGGGCAATCTATAGTAGAGACTTCTTCTAAAGAAACAGCAATCAAAGTGTGACGAAGCCGCCGATCAGCAGGAAGATGCCTATCACTATATAGATGATTCCGTAGACGAAGGCCGGCAGGAACGAGAGGTCAAACCCCAGTATGCCGATATTGAAGAGCATATTTATCGCGCCTATTGCCAGAGTTATGATGCCCAATATTATGCTCGGCATCTGGAATGTTATCATGTGCATAGAATCCACAAACAGCAGTATCCCACCGACAAGGAGGCATATTGAAAGCACAATCTGGACTGCCTTGCCGCCCATGTCAAAAGGTGCTTCAATTATGTTGAAGAGCCCGGCAGCGCCAATGATAATGGCGAGAAGGAAATTAATCATTGATTTTGGATGCATACTGCTTCTCTTGAATCCTTGATATAAATAGTTTTCTGCCAAAATCTTAGAAACATTTAAAATGCTACCTTGTTTCTGCTCTGGCTATAGCCCCGTAGTGTAGCGGCCAATCATGGCGCCCAACGGCATCGTCCGTTGACACCGAAGGTCGGTATAAGCTTCGCTTAACCGCCCGAAAATAAAGTTCACACAGCCCCGTAGTGTAGCGGCCAATCATTCAGCCCTTTGATCCTTTTGGAAGAAAGGCTGAGACGGCGGTTCGAATCCGCCCGGGGCTATTGCCTTTTTTGGAGATGATTGGTGTTGGGAATCTTCCCCACCTTCTCTTTCTTAATCCTGTTTATAAAGGGGATTTCCCTAATGATTTAAGAATTAATTCATCGCTTGGTTTATTACAGAATGGACATAAGAGAGTAATGCCCATAAGTCTAGCTTCATTGAATTTTTTGTGACAATGAACACATACAACATAATCATCGTTCTTTTGTTCTTTATTTATTTTCTTCATCTCTGTCTTTTCAACAAAATAAGGGTTCAGAAATCCCTCAGTTTCTCTTACAATATTCAGTTGTTATATAAATGCTTTGAATAAGGAAAATTAAATCTGAGAATCCGTACAATCCTTCAACCAAAATTTATTTCTCGCTCCCGGAAGACAGCAGGGTGAACTTAAGAGCATTTAATCTTCTAGGTGAGCAACTTGCAAATCTTGGTGGGGGATTCTATAAGGCAGGCAGATACATGGTAAATTTCAACGGAGCTGGTTATCCTTCCGGTTTGGTGCTTGTAAGGCTCGAGGCAGAAAGCATAAGCGGCCAGAGGTTTGCCAGAACATTAAAGACTGAGATTCTTAAGTGAGCGGCTGTAATATTTATAAATAAAGCCTGATGACCAAAGACGATGGATAAGATAAGGATTGATTCCTTCTCAAACGAGATAGTTGAGAAGAAAGGCTTTGATGAAGTAGGCTGCTATGGATGCAGCTGCAAAGATGCCTGTTGTAAGTATGGGGCAGACATTGATATCAATGCTTACAAGAAGATCATTGAGAAGAGGGAGCTTGTCGAAAGCCTGATAGACATGAAGATCGAGGACTGCATTGAGGAAGATGATGAAGATCCGGAATTCCTTGGCGGAAGCGCCAAGAGAAGCAAGGTGGTGGACGGCTTCTGCGCATTCCATCTGAGGGAAGGGAAAGGTTGCGCCTTGTTCAAGCTGAACCATGACGGCAAAGCTGACAGAGATATAATTCCATCAATATGCCGTCTCTATCCCTTGAACTGGGAGAAAGGCCGGCTTTATTTTGACGAAGACATAGAAGACACATGCAATTGCCTCACAGGAAACGCTAAGAGGAGCATAATGGAGACCCAGCTGAAAGACGCCAAGGAGATATTCATCCTGCCAGAATTACTGATAAGCAGGCGCAAGGTTTAAATATGACTATCGCATCTCGATATATCGGAATACGATATGGAAGGCTACCTTAGGATATTTGTGCTGAAAGAGCTCTCTGCAAAAGAGATGTCAGGCTATGAGCTTATGTCAAAGTACGAAGAA
>JAGVOV010000022.1 GCA_020052545.1 archaeon
CTGATTTCCTTGAGCAGCGTCCTTTTGAGAAGAAAACATTGTACAAGGCAGCAAAAAAGCAGTAAAATGGACAAAAAAGCTTTTAGCGCAGTCGCAGCCTATATCATCCTCTTCATCATCATCATCGTGGCCTGCTTCGCCATCTTCACTAATTATTTTAGGTCTGTGGATTCCACATTCCAGTCGTTCAGGATAAGCATTGGCAACAGGAACATCGAGAATGGAGCGAATCTCACGATCCTGAATGTGAGCTACAGCATAAACCTGAATCCGGACATCACAAATGTCACAGTGAAGAACACAGGCAGGCGGAAGATCAAGCTTTCAGATATCTCTGTCTTCCTCAACACATGGATCCCAAATAGCACGGCAAATATGACAAGGGAAGTGCTCAGCCCGGATATCGTAAATCCTGGCATCTTGGATCCTGGCGAATCAGCCGCTGTCGCGATAAAGATGGACCTTTCGCTCAACAAGACAAATGTGCTCACAGTCTCGGCCTTTGGCGCGAAAGACATGGTCTATTATGAGAACAGGCGCGATTCTTTCTGGGCCTACAGAGCCACAGACAACGGAACAGATGGCACAACTGTCGACACTGCCCAGATAAACCGTTCTGACAATTCAAGGGCAGTGATGACGCTCAACGTAAACTCAAACAGGTACCTGAGGGCAAACTATTCCTTAAATGTTTCCAGCAGGCTCTTTGACAACAATACACCTATAGAAAATTTGAGCAACTCCTTCACAAATATCTACCAGACCACTGTAGCAGTGGAGCATTATGAGTCCTCAGCAAACATAAATGTCAGGGAGCTCCAATACTGGACCGGTGCAGCCTGGGGAGTGATAGGGAGCATCCCATGGAGAGGAACAGGGACGAGGAATGAGGGCACCGATATAATGAACAGCTCCGGCTTCATAAATCAGGCAAACAAAAATATTGCCATGAATCCGGTGAGGCTCAGGATAAGGTATAGGACAAGCGCCGGAACTCCAACTGCCAGGGTAGATCTGCTGCGTTTCAAGCCTTTATACACGGTATTCTGGCGCCCCAGCCAGCCTCACAACTTTGTGAAGTAATTATAATAATCATTATATCTCTAATAAAAATATAAAAATATTTATATACTAAATATGATATAATCACCTAAATATGAAGAAAGTCAACATAGGCTTGAAAGACAAGACACACACTCAGGCGAAGCTCATCGCAGTCCTCAAGGGAATGACGATGAACGAATATTTCGAGAAGGCCATTGACGAATCCATAGAAAGGGACAAAGAGCTGATAAAGAAAGTTTCAGGCTGAGCATAAGTCATAAATAACATTGCCGCATAGGCTTCATCATGCAAAAAAAGGGCTTTAGCGCGGTTTTTGCCTATGTAGCAATTTTTGTGCTTGTCCTGACATTAGGAATTGCGCTTGTGGTGAATTATCATTCCTCGGTGCAGAGCTTCTCAAACAGCTTGCGTAGCTACTACAAAAACATAGCTTCTATAGGGGTGAAAATTAATATTACTGTTTATAACATAACATACAATCAGTCAGCAACCCCGGATGAGCTCTATGTCTATGTCCATAACTCGGGCACAAAGAAGGTGACGCTTGACAGGTTTACTGTCTATGCTCAGAATTACATACCTAATTCCACAGACAACAGGACGATGGAGATATTGGCGCCGGATATGAGGAATTATGGCATACTTGATGCAGGGGAAAACCTTTTGATAACCATAAAGAAAGATTTTCAGCTCAACAGGACATACCAACTTGTCATCAGCGCAAGAGGACAGAGAGATATCGTCCATTTTGCCAACAGGATCGACAAGTTTCAGGCTTTTGTGGCCAGAGATGACGGTCTTGACGGCACAAATGATGACACCACAAGGATAGCGACATCCAACAATGTGAGGGCAAGGATACAGGTGAGCAGTGCGCAGAACAGGTTTCTGTACGCGAACTACTCGATGAATGCGTCGCTTTATTCGGATGCGCCTTATGAGAACGCATCAACTGGCATGAATATCTATAACAGCAGCATCAAGACCGAGCATTATGAGAACAACAACAGGATAACAACAAGAACTGTTGAGGTGTGGAACGGCACCGCTTTTGTCAATGTGGGAACGCTCCCTTTCCGTGGCACCGCAGCAGGAAATGAGGGCACAGACCTCATTGACTCGACATCTGTAATCAACATCACATCAAGGGGACTGGCGAATCCTGCTGCCATCAGAATAAGGGTGGGAACGACGGGACAGACACCAAGCATGTTTGTTGACTTGATGCATTTCAAGGCATTTTACACAGTCTTCTGGCACGAGACTAATTGAGCTTCCTTGTTATCGCTTTGACCATGTCTGATTTTGTGGAGAGCTTGCTCAGCTCATCGGCCAGCTCCCTGTGCTTCATCACTTCTCTCACCCACTCAGCAAAATCATTCCTTCCGTTGCCGACGTGGAAAATGAAGGTCTGGCTGTCCATCTCAATAAGCTCGTCGAGGAGCTCATAGAGGTTATGGACCTCTTTGCCGCCCCTTGTGATGAAAGAATACTGCTTCTTCGGAGCTTCCTCAAGCTTCGGCTTTATAGGTTCCGGCTTGATTGGGGTATCTTCTGGCGCCTCTATGAACGGATTGTACTGATTCGTGACGACCTCATAAAGACCTATGAATTTTTCGATGTTCTTCTCAAAAGTCGATATCTTGGTGTCCATTGTGTCAACTTTCTCTTTCATCCTGTTTAACACTGCCTCAGTCCCCTCAATCCTCGACTCCTGTTTCTTCAGCTTGTCGTTGAGATTGTTCGTTATCAATATCAATTCTTTTATCTGCTCAAGGATGAGATTGAGCACAGTCTTGTCCTCATGAGTCTTTCTTTTCCTGTCCTCATCGCTAATAGATTCCTGCTGCGCTGCTGGCTTAGGCTGTAGGGATGGCTGTCCTTTGTCTAGCTGAGGCTGGCTAGGTTGTGCAGTGGTCTGGCCCGGTTGCTGGACACGCGGATTTTGCTGGGCAACTGGCTGGCCGCCCTGTTGAGGATTTTGGGATTGTGTAGGCTGCATGGCCTGCATTTTAGTTTCATCTTTCAACACAGTCTGCGCGATCAACTGCACAAGCTCGTTGACAAGCGCATGGTTCGGCTCAGGGATCGGCTCAATCAATTGGATAAGAAGCTGCTTCGCATTCTGCAGCACCGCCTCTTTATTGATCAAGTTAAAGGGCATCGAGGCAGTGTTTGTTATCAGATCAAGAAGCTCGTTGATGAGCTGCTGGTTAGGCGCAGGAAGAGGAGAGACGAGCTCTCCCACGAGGATCCTGGCCTTCGCGCCAATGCTGTCTGCATATTGCCTCCTAGGAGTTTGTTGACTCATTTCCTCTTTTTTGAAGCTGAATGGATTTATCATAAAGCACTCATAGTTACCACTGCTTCATTTAAACTTGCAACAGAGCTTTAAATACTTTGTTTACGATTGCAGAATGGATACAAAATTCACACTAAGCTGGCCAGAGTATAAGCTTCCTATCATTTATGACATCTGGTATGCTGCCGGCAAGATAAGTTATGCTGCCCTCTTTCGGGATTATATTTATCTGGAAAGTATCTTCTTCCTTCAGCGCATTAGATTCCTTGAGCCTGAATTTCATTATGTACACTTCTCCATATTCAAGCACAGAGTCCTTGTTGCCCAGCCTGGCAACGATGCAATAATATCTTTCAGGTATCACAGTTTGATAGTTGCACACGTTATCTTTCGGGAACTGCGTGATGTTCAATGTGGTGTTCAGGCTATTCTTGGCCGACTGGTTGTTTGGGCTCTTGGTTACAGAGTATCCATAGATATCCCCATTCTTGGTCACTGGCACCGAATTCAAGCTGATGTTCTCTACTGGAGGTGTCTCGAGATCCTTGCCCAAGGACACATTCAATATCCCAACAGTCGTAAGATTGAATTCAATGCATTCATTGGCTCCAGTGCAATTCACTCCAAGCCTCATGTAATCATTCAGGCCGTCTTCATCAAGGTCATTGTTCAAATACTGCCATAATGTATTGTTTAGATTTGTAAGCGAGATGTTATATTCCTCATTCAGCGTGTTCTGCAGCCTTGCAGTCAACGCAAGATCCTGAGTGTTGAAAGTCATCTGGGTCGTCCTCAGATTTATTGGGGTCGAGCCGGAGCGCAGCCTTATAGAAAATTCAATATTGGCTATCGTGTGGGCCGTGGTGTTCGACTCGCCGAGCATCTCAATCACTTCTAAGCCAGTCACGAGCCTTTTCCTTGTCTGGCCACTGACAGCAAATGCGCGTTCCTGGAGCACTCCAGAAGTCCTTATTATGACCGCAGCCGCAACCGCCGCAACTAGAATCATCGCTATGAAGATGATTAGGGTCTCGACTCCCATCACTGCCTTCTTTCTGCTTCTTGACATCCTAAAAAACATCTTGGCTGTTTTAATTTCAAAGTAAATATATAAACTTTTCTATTTAATCCAATTTTTCTAACTACTCGGTGTCTAAAGTTAAGTCAGTGGCAAATCTTTAGAAGATGGGCTTAAAAAAAACACCATTTTGTAGATACAACAAAGATATATAAATTAAGGCGCAAACTTTCAGGCCATGGGTTTGGGACAATTGAGGAACAGCAGCAGTTCGGAGGCTGATCATGCATTCTTCCTCCATAATGGGAAAACTGTCAAGACATTAGGGCAGCTGCTTGAGGAGCTCAAAGCGATGCAAGAGGCAGATTATCTGCATCATGCAAACCAAGACAAGAATGATTTCTCTGCATGGGTGATGCACGAATTCGGGCTTAATGAGCTTTCATCGTCGCTGAAGAACAAGGGCAGGGAACAGGCCATAGAACTGCTGTCAAGTTACTTATATATAGCGGATGCGATATCAAAGACAAGTTCAAGGAAGATAGAGGAAGTGACAGTCACAAAAACGGGGACAAGGATGGACACATCAAACGACGACGTGCTTGCTAAGCTGACATCAAGGCTTGATGACATAAGAAGATCTCTAGAGAATAGAGAAGAGGCCAGAGAGCCCGTGAAAGAGCCTATGAAGGTCAATCCTGACAATTTCCGGCCTATAAAGATCCCGAATCCCCAATCAATTACGGTAGAAGATGAGATAACCAAGACAGCCTCACAAATAAACCTCGACACCGGCGCAAAATCTGCGCTGCTTCAAGACACATTCAGCAAGCTTAAACCCGAAGTGCAGGTCGAAAGGACATTTTTCTATGATGACAAGGCCTTCATGGACAATAGGGAGAGAAGGCTGAAAGATTCAGAATCACAGATCACCAAGAAGCAGACAGAGCTCTCTTTGATGCAGCAGGCCTTTTCCCTGAGAGAGAAGGAATGGCAGGACAAGCTGAATTATTATGCCGCGAAGCTGCAGGAGCTTAAGAGCGCAGACAGCAAGACGAATGAAGCTTATGTGCAGATACAGGCAAGCCTCGATAGGAAGCAGCAGGAGCTCCAAAATAGAGAGTTGTTGATACAGGCAAAGGAAGCGGAGCTGAAAAAATTCGACATGCTGCAGCATGAGCTGGAGAAGGCGAAGCAAGAGATAGAGAAGAGGCACAAGGACATCGATGTGAAGAAGAAGCTAATGGAGCATGAGCTTGAGTCTAAGATAAGAGGGAGGGAAAAGATCCTTGAAGACAGGGAGAAAGAATTGATGGGAAGGGAGAGAGAGATACTCCAATCAGCCAGGGGAAAGCATGAAGAGCTCACCGGCCTGAATAAGCAGATATCTGTCTTGATTGAAAAGGAGAATGTCCTCAGGGAAAGGGTAAATTCATTGAGCGAGGAGAAGAAGGCTGTCGCCATGGAAATAGCAGGGGCGAGAAAAGAGCTTTTCATCGCAAGGAATGAGATAGAGAAGAAGAAAGAAGAGCTGGAGAGAGGAAGAAAGATCCTAGTCAGCAGGGAAGAGACATTGAGCAGGACTTTGAAGCAGAAGACTGAAGAGCTTGACAAGATAAAGAAAAGCCTCCTCGAGAAAACGCAATACAGGGAAAATCAGATCGAGCTGAAAAGGCAGCACCTTGAGAGCTTCGAGAAAGAGCTGTTCAAGAAAAGGGCCATGATAGAGAGCCAGATAAAAGACCTGAATGCGAGATTCAAGGAGAAGTCAAAAGAGCTTTCAACATTCGAAGGAGATGTGAGAAAGAAAGAAGCGCTGCTGATGAGGAAGGACAGCGAGCTCTCGTCAAAGTTTGAGGATTACAGAAGAAGATCAGAAGAGCTGAAGAAAGAAGTAGCATCGCTTGAGAAAAGGAAAAATGAACTTGAGCGCAGCATCAAAAGTCTTTCCTCGTCGGAGAAGAGAAGGATAGATACGATAGAGGAGAGAGAGAGGAATGTTGAGAGGGCCGAGGCAAGGATAAAAGAGAAGGTGGTTGCCGATGGGAAAATCATAGAATCAATCAAGGAAAGAGGGAATGCCGTGCAGAAGAAAGAGTCTTTGCTGGCGCAGAAAGTGAAAGAGAAAGAAGCAGAGATTGAGAAGCACGCGAAGCTCATCGAGGAGAAGATCCATGAGAGGGAGACAAGGATTAACTACAAGCTCAAGAACTTGGAAGCGAAGGAGAACGAGCTTGTGAAGAAAGAGGCGCTGATTGAGAAGCAGATAAATGAATTCAACTCATTCAAGGCGGATGCGCAGAGAAGGATTGAGGAAGCTTATGCGCGCGTCAAGCTCTATGAGCGCGACCTTGTGAAGGAAAAAGAGGAAGTCAAAGCTTTGATGAAATCGAAGCCCGAGACCGAGAAGCTTTTTGATCAATTGAAGAGAGAAAGCGCAAAGCTTGAGATTATGAAGAAGAGCCTTGAGGAGGAGAAGGCGCAGTTCGAAGGATCCCAAGGCGGCATATTGGCCAAGACAAGGCAGCTCGAGGAGAAAGAGAGGCAGCTCGAGGCAGAGAAGAGAAGGCTTGAACTCATGAAAAAGAATTATGAGAAAGAGATACAGAATCTCAAGAGCGAGATAAAAGGAATGTTATGACAAAATGGAAGATGACGTCGTTAGCCTGCTCAGGAAGTATAAGGAACAGATCACAAAGTCGAAGGAAGAATTAGCCAGAGCGCGCTCCGAGCTGTTAAGGAAAGAGCTATTTCTAGCGAGAAAGGACAAGGAGATCGAGGTGAAGGAGAAACACCAGTCCATGGGGAAGAGGCTGCGCCTGTATGTCGTGAACAGCAGCATCGCGAAGAAGGAGAAAGAGATAGCTGCGCTCAATGAGAAGATAGAGCAGAAGAGGAAGATCGCTGACGAGGCGGAAAAAAATTTCTCAGAGCTCCAGCAGAAGATAAGGCAAGACTCGGAGCAGCTGAGACAGGACGAAAAAAGGATAAGGGATTATGAGCTGAAGATCCAGAATTTCTCAAGGAAGCTTTCTGAATTGATGAAACAGCTGGCGCAGGGCGAAGCTTCAATGCGTGAGAAAAAGAAAAAGAAAGATGACCTCGACGCCGTCTTTGAAAGCCTCAAGGCAGAGAAGGAGAAAGAGCTTCATGAACATATGAAGCAGAAGAGGCTTGAAGCGATACAGGCAGAGACAGAGCTGCGCGACAGATTAAGGATTGAGCAGGAAAAAACTAGGCAGATGAGAGAAAATGTTGATGCAGAGATAGCCTTGCGCGAGAAGCAAGTCGAGGAGAGATTGAAAGCAAGAGAAAAAAGCATCGATGAAGGCCTGAACAGGAGAAGGGAAAGCCTGAGGAAAGCTGAAGAGGAGGCAAAAGGCAAGCTCATCATGCTCGAAGAGCAGTTCAAGAAAAGAAACCAAGAATTGAATGAGAATCTGCTGTCACAAGAGAAAGAGATGGAGAGGGAGAAGAGCGAAGCGAGAGAGAGGCTCAAAGGCTCAGATTCAATATTGAAGGAGAAAATAATCGAAGCTGAGACGAAAGCAGCGGCGAGAGAACAAGAGCTTTTTTCAAGATTAAAATTGAAAGAGACACAATTGATTGAGAGATTTGACAGCAGGAGGAAGGAACTTGAAGCGGCCGAAGAGAGATTGAAGCAAAGGATTGCGTCGCTTGAGGAAGGATACAAGGAGAGAGAGAAAAGCCTCGCAGCAAACCTCACAATTTTTCATAAAGACATAGAAGCCCAGAAGGCCGAGATGAAATCAAAGATCAGGAATTCAGAGCCGTTGCTCCAGAAGAGGATGCAGGAGATCGAGGCCCAGGCTGCTTTGAAGCAGAGAGAGCTCGAGGCGAAGCTTTCCATGAGGGAGAAGCAGCTGAATGAAGAGCTGGAGAGGAAGAGGGGCAGAGAAACCGAGAAGATCAAGCTCCTTGAAAATGGGTATGGGCAGAAAGAAGCGGAATTGATGCAGCGTTTCAACAGCGTGAAGCAGGAAATTGAGGCCAAGAGGGCGAAAGAAGCAGAGAAAATGAATCTGCTCGGCTTCGGATATGAAGCCAAGAAGAGGGCGCTTGAAGAAGAGCTGCTGAAATTCAAGAGAGTCATCGAAGCCCAGAAAGAGCAGCAGAAGGAGAAGCTTAGCCTCCTTGAATCCGAGTACAAGCTGAAAGAGAAGAATCTTTCCGAGGACATAAGCAAGTCGCTGGCCGAGCTGCAGAAAAAGCACAGGGAAGTGAGAGAGAGGTTGAAAAATTCTGATATGGTGCTCCAGAAGAGGCTTGAAGATGTCGAGGCGCAGGCAAGATTGAAGGAGAGAGGAGCTTCAGAAGAGATAACAAAAAGAAAAGCTGCGCTTGAGAAGCAGGAGATTGATCTGAAAGCAAGGATCAAGGAGATTGAGGCAGAAGCCGTCGCGCGTGACAAGGAAATCAAGGCTAAGGCAAGGGAGAAAGAGGCGTCAATTGAAGAGCTGTCGAAAAAGTGCAGCATGCTCGAATCACAGAAGGCATCGTTGCAGAACGCGGTCAAGCTGCTTGATGAGAAAAGAGCGTCAATGATGGCCGAGAAAGAGACTTTTTCGGGAAGGCTGGAGCAGAGAGAGAACAGCCTCAAGGACAGAGAGATAATCCTCAGCAGGAAGGAGGCGGAACTTGTGAAGAGAGAGAACGAAGTCGAGGCGAAGAACAAGGGCTTCAGCCTCAAGGAATCGAAGATCTTCGAGAGAGAATCTGCCTTGAAGGACAGGGAGCTTGGCCTGAAGGAGAAAGAGTCGCAGCTCGCTGCAATTGAAGAGCAGCTGAGGCTCAGGAGCAAGAATGTAGTAGAGCGGGAGAATCTGGTGAATCTGCGCGAGCGCATGGCGATAAGGAAAGAGCTTGAACTTCAATGATAAAATTCCTTTTGAGAGAAAAGAAAGAAGATGGGAACAGGAAAGCGGCAGCCATGGTATCTGATTTTGTCAGGCGCCATTCAGGCCACTGGAGCTATGACGACTGGCTCACATTGCTTCATGACACTGAGACATTGAATCCCGGCGTAGACAGGAGCGTGCTGCTCGAGGCCCTGGAAGAAGAGAAGATGGATTACCTGTCAAAGACCTATAATATCGACGTGAAGAAAGGGACCAAGACTGAGCCGGCCAAGGATGTCCCGGTGAAGAAAGACGAGATGCAGAACATCGATGATTCAAAATCCACGGCAAAGCTTCAGCAGCAGATTTCAGGCATCAATGCCATGAAAGATGAGAAGAACAGGATCGATGCGGAGATCGAAGCGAGGAGGAAGGAGCTTGACTCCATGTCTGGAAAAAAAAGGGACCTCGACTTTGAGATAAGGACGCTGCAGGCCGAGCAGAGAAATATCCTAAGATCAGTCGAGGCGACGAATCTGGAGCTCATCCAGAAGAGGAATGACTCAAGAGCATTTGATGAGGCGCTCGAGAAGAGAAATAAAGACTTGCAGTTCAAGCAGTGGGAGCTCGAGAAGAGAGAAGCTACCTTGATGAGGAAGATACAGGAATTGAACAAGCAGGCTGATGAGATCTACAGGAAAGAGTCTATGGTGAGATCGAGGGAGATACAGTACAGCATCATGGATACGAAGAACAGGGCTTCTTCTACCGCAATGCAGGAGCTTGATGCAAAGCTGAAGTTTGCCACGGAAGAGGCGAAGAAGTCTGCCGCAGACCTTGAGCTGAAGAAGCAGAGGCTTGAGCTTGAGATAAGGAACATGTCGATGCAGGTGGATATATTGAGATCCGAGGAGAAGACATTGCTTGCGAGGCTGTCAGAGATACAGAAAGTCACATTGTCGAGCCCTGATGCGATAGCGCAGAAAGACCTTGAGCTGAAGAGGAAAGAGCAGATGCTTTTGGTTTCAGAGCAGCAGCTTGCTTCCTCAAAGCTTGAGCTCGAGAAAGGGATAAGACGCTTGAGTCAGGAGAGGAAATCGTTCGAGAGCCAGGTAAGAGATGAAGATATCAGGACGATTGTCGACAGGCTGAACAAAAAAGACGAAGAGCTCCAGAAGAGAGAGAGGGAGCTGAAATCAATGGAGAAAGACATGATGCTGCAGCTGCATGAAGTGAGCAAGAAGCAGATGCACCATTACATAAGCATGGGCCTCAAGAAAGGCGTGCCTGAAGATGAGATAAGGGCGAGCTTGAGGCAGGCAGGATGGCATGAGAAACATATAGAAGAAGAGATGCAGAAAAACAATATTAGCACTTCTGGAAAGTAACATAAGTTTATATACGCTCCGTCTATTTTTTCCTCATTGAAAGAGGGTAACCTATGTTAAGCACCGAAAGCTGGGAGACTAGGAAAGTGAAGCTTGAAAGCGACATAAATGAGCTTGAGAGAAATAGGGAAACTCTCGCTGTCAGCCTGGCCAGCATCAATTCTAACCTGAAGCAGAAGAGCCAGGAATATGCCACACTCAAAGAAGAGATAATAGGAATTCAGAAGCATCTTCAGGAGCTTAAGCAGATTGTTGCGACAAAAAGGAACGAGATAAATAAAAAAGAAAGCGGCCTTGAAGAGAGAAAGCAGAAGCTTGACAATACTGAAGCTGGATTCAATATCAAAGAAAAAGAGGTTGATGCTAAGAAGGCGAGCATAGAAAGATCGATAAAGCAGAAGGAGCTTGAGCTCGCATCAAGGCTTAAGCAGATCAAGGCGATCTCAGAAGATACTGAAGAAAAAAGAAAATATGCTGAGAAGAAAGAGCTCTCAAATTCAAGGTTGCTACAGGAGATACAGGACATAAGGAAAAGCCTCGCCGACAGAGAGAGCAATCTTGCGGCGAGGGAAACATTATTGTCTGAAAGGATGAAGGAGATTGCGCTGAAGAAGAAAGAGATTGATGATGCGAGATCATCGATAGATTCTGAAAAGATGGACCTGGAGAGAAAAACGCTGCAGTCTTCTGAAAGGCTCAGCTTGATCGATGCCAAGGAGAAAGAGCTTCAGGCAAGGATTTCTGAATTCAACCAGAAGAGGCAGAGCACTGTCAGCGACTTCTACCAGTTCTCGCAGCAAGTGAAGATCCTTGCTGATGAGAAGCAGTCACTTGCGAGAAAGATGCAGGAATCAAATGAAGGGCTTGAATCGCTTTCAAGACAGATCAAGATCAAGGACGGGGAGCTTGAGAAGAAAGACAAGGAGATATCGATTATTTCCGACGGAGAGACTGCGCTGAAGAGGAAGATAAACCAGCTCATGGAGAGAGAGGCGAAAGCGACGTTGATGCTGAGGGAAGCGACAGAGAAGCTGTCAAAGAGAGAAAAAGAAGTAGAGATATTGGAAGAAGGCGAGGAGATACTACAGAAGAAGATAATGGAGATAGACAGGAAAAGGGATGAAGCCCTTTCAAGGCTGAAGATAGTCCTGAATGAGAAGAGGGATTATGAGAAGCAGACAGAGATACTGAAGAGAGACATAGAGACAATGAAACAGGAGCTGAAGGAGAAGGACAAGGACATGTCAGAGATGAAGAGCGACATGCGCGAGACAATCGCTTCAGTCAAGAAAGGCGATTCCAGCGAGAGAGAAGATGCGCTGCAGCAGGAGCTTCTTGCGGCGAACGTGAAGATACAGGAGTATGAGACCAAAATCGGGGAGATGGGCAGCACGTCAGAGCTGATGCAGGCGCCGGAGACTGGAAACAAGACGGACAGCAAGGAGATCGACGATCTTACAAGCGCCCTCAAGATCGCTGACAGGCTGCTGCAGAAGCTGCCTGAGGAGACGATACATGAGTTCGTCAATTCAGATGATTTCAAGTTTTTTGAGGAAGTATTCAAGAGATATAACATAGGCTGACAATGGGATTCATAGATCACGCAAAAACTGTGGTGGAAAGGCCGCAGGAAGCTGCACGGCTCGCCGTGATAATAGCAGATGAGGCAGGCCTCAATGTCAGCACGATATTCGACAGCCTCCTGAAGATAATAAGAGAAAAAAAGAAGATAAGCCTGTCTCAGCTGGCATTGAGCGTCAATGTCAGCCCAAAAGTCGCAGAATTCTGGGCGAAAACCTTAGAGACCCATGGCAGGGCAAGAATCAATTATCCTGTCAACATGTTCGCAGAGCCGGAAATAGAATACATCCCTGTCTCTCATCCTGCAAAGAAGCTGCCCATGTATGACCTGAAGCGGCTTGCAGACACATACAAGGTGGTGGCTGATTTTGTCCTCGCCAAGATAAACATATGGGATGTGCCGACAGAGAACGTGAAGATATATGAGATGCAGATGCCTGAGGTGGGAGAAGGGACAGCTGCGCTGCTGGATGAATTGATCGAGGAGCTGGCAAGGTCAATATCTATAAGGGGGGAGGACATCACTGACGCCAACAAGATTGCTGAGCTGAAAAAATTGTTCTTCCTCAACGCGAGGGAGAAGATAAAGAGGAAGCTGCCGAACCTTGACGAGAATTCTTTGAGCGTCCTCTCGGGGATATTATTGCACAAGATGTACGGCCTTGGGGAGATCGAGATAATAATGGCGGACAACTGGCTTGAGGAGATCGCCATCAACGGAAGCAATGTGCCTGTGTCTGTGTTCCACAAGAAATACGGCTGGCTGAAGACGACGATGATGCTGAAGAGCGAGGAAGAGATCTACAATTTCGCCGCGCAGATAGGCAGGAAAGTGGGAAGGCAGATAAATTCATTGAACCCCATAATGGATGCGCATCTCGTATCAGGCGACAGGGTGGCTGCTACGATATTCCCAATATCGACGGCAGGCAACACCATAACGATAAGGCGCTTCGCAAGGAATCCCTGGACGATAATCCATATGATAGACCCGAAGACCAACACGATGTCTGTAGAGATCGCGGCTTTCCTCTGGCTCGCGATGCAGTATGAGCTTAACATAATGGTCGCAGGAGGGACAGCATCAGGAAAGACCTCAGTATTGAACAGCATCGTGCCATTCATCCCTGCGACACAAAGGATAATATCGATTGAGGATACTAGAGAAATCAGCCTGCCGAAAAGCCTCCAGTGGAACTGGGTGCCGTTGAACAGCAGGAAGGCGAATCCGGAGGGACAGGGAGAAGTGTCGATGCTTGATCTCATGATAGCCAGCCTTAGGATGAGGCCAGACAGGATAATAGTCGGCGAGGTGAGAAAGAGAGACCAGGCCGAGGCCCTTTTCGAGACGATGCACACAGGCCATGCTGTCTACGCCACTATGCACGCAGACAATGTCGAGCAGGTGAAGAGGAGGCTGATTGAGCCGCCCATAGAGATCCCGAAGACAGAGATAAAGGCGCTCCAGCTCGTCCTCATCCAGTACAGGGACAGGAGGAAAAGCATAAGGAGGACGCTTGAGCTTGCCGAGATCCTTTCTACAGAGAAGGAGGAGAAGGATGTGGAGATGAATTACCTCTATAGATGGGTGCCGAGGACAGACGTCTTCGAGAAAGTCAACGACAGCATACGCGTCATGGAAGAGCTGAATCTGCACACCGGCATGACGACTGATGACATCAACCGCGACCTCAAGGAGAAGCAAGTCATACTGAGATGGATGCTGAAGAACGGCATCAAGGACATCGATGAAGTCGGGCAGATAATAAAGGCATATTACAAAAATCCAAAACAGGTGGCTGAGGCAGCGATAAAAGACAGGAAGCCGAGCGAGATAATGAGCTAAAATGCAAAAAGTCCCTTTGATGATCCTTCCTTCTGACATAAGCCAGCAGCTTGTGCCGAAATTCCTCGGTGTCGGGACCTATCTGTCAAGCTTCTTCCCGAGCCTGGACGAGGACCTTGCGGCGACGGACCTTGAGATGGACAAGAGAGAATATCTTTCATTGTCGGCATTGAACGCGGTGTTCCTCTCATTCTTCGCCGCAATCCTCATGGGCTTTGTGGCTTTGAGCAGCGGAAGGACAGTTGTGGAGGCTGTGATGTTCTTCTTCCTCATCCTCATCGGGTTCACATTCGTGTTCATCTTCATACTTGCGCGATATCCATCAATATTGGCAGTAAACAAATCTGACAAAGTGGACATGAACCTTGTATTTGCGCTCAAGGATCTCCAGCTGCAGCTCGCTTCAGGCGTCGACCTCTACCTTGCCATACAGAATGTCGCGGAGGCAAACTATGGCGAAGTGTCAAAAGAATTTTCCAAGGTCGTGAAGAAGATAGAAGTGGGGATGCCGATGACAACAGCGCTTGAGGAGATGGCGATAAAGACAAAGAGCTCTTTCCTGAAGAGGACCATATGGC
>JAGVOV010000148.1 GCA_020052545.1 archaeon
AAGGCCTTGGCCCGTCGATAAGGCTTAAAACAATAGAAGATCATATCGATATGGATGGCGAAGGAGCTGTCATGATTGGGGGAAAAATCACTTATTTGTTCACGCGCCTGTTATTCGATGAAAAAGGCCTGCTTGCCACTACTCCAAGAACCGTATTCAAACCAAATCCGCCGTCGCTTGTGATTCCGCTCCAGTATGTTATTGATAAGTTCAGCCGATATTTTGAGATAATAATGCCAGAAGAGATTGGCGGGACTAGGCCAATGCCTCAGCCACCAATAGTGAATTAAGATGAAACCTGCAGAAGTCTGGAAGATGTACACTGACACAGTCAAAAGCAGAATGCCTGAATCTGTTTTCGGAGCCTCTTTCCTGACACCAGTATCGGCAGCGCTCGAGACCATTGTTGCTGGAGTGGCCGATCTTGATCTTTCTAACACTACATCGATAAAAGCCAGGGCATTATACCTGCCGTTCTATCTTTTAGGCGGCATCGCTTTTGGCATGGAAGCCAGGGAAAAGTCGCTGAAGATGTTCAATGCCCACGGCCACCAATGGCTGCACGACTCAATCTTGGGCGCGGCGGCCGGTTTTGCGCTGAAGTTTGGGATATATTATGCTTCCGGAGAGCCTCTCAATAAGTGCGTCGCTGTCGCTGGGCTCGTCAGTGGCGTAGGCGCTATCGCTGCTCCTGCGTTGACAAAAGGCGCTGAAATCTTCAAGGAATGCATAGGCTACGATGAGTCAGAGAGGACGCCATTATGGATAAGAGATACAGGATATGAGACAAAGAGATATTTGGCAATGGGCCTTGTGGCCTTAACTATGGCTTTCACCCCTTTAATCTATTATGCCAATTCTAGCCACAAAGCTGTGCAAGCGACAGAGCATGCAAGATAGGCGCAAAGATTTTTAAAGCGAAATGCCTTCATGAGGAATATGCACGCCGCCCTTCTTTTCGAGAAGAAGAAGAACAATCTTGTGAGATGCACCGCTTGCAACAACTATTGCACCATCAAAGACGGAGATTCTGGGACTTGCGGCGTGAGGAAGAACATCAATGGGGAGCTGTTCCTGCTCGTCTATGGCCAGGCTGCAGCTGCAAATGTCGACCCCATGGAGAAAAAGCCTCTGTTCCATTTCATGCCCGGGCAGCCGATATTCAGCATCGGGACGTTAGGCTGTAATTTTGCATGTGAATTCTGCCAGAACTGGGACATAAGCCAGGCTACGAGGAAGCTCAAGGGAGAGAAGCAAAACATCCTGCATGAGCTTGGGGAATATGGCTACAAGCTGAGTCCGGAAGAAATAATAGCGTTCTGCAAGGCAAACAAGATCAAGGCTGTCGCCTTCACCTATAATGAGCCTGTGATATTCTTTGAATATGCCCTTGACACGATGAAGCTGGCGAAGAAAGAAGGCATCAAGACTGTGTTTGTCAGCAACGGCTTCGAGAGCAAGGAAGCGCTGGAGATACTGAAAGACTACCTTGATGCCATAAACATAGACTTGAAATCATTCAATGAAGATTTTTATAAGAAAGTATGCCATGGAAGGCTGCAGCCGGTGCTTGATGACATAAAAAAGTGCCATGAACTCGGCATTTGGACTGAAGTGACAACATTGTTCATCCCAGGCGAGAATGACACTGATGAAGAGATGCATAAGATAGTGGATTTCATCTCAGGCATAGACAAAAATATGCCATGGCATGTCTCCGCATTCCATCCAGATTATAAGATGAGGGACAAAGATTCGACGCCACATGATACATTGATAAGGGCTTATGAGATTGGCAAGA
Source organism: archaeon (assembly GCA_020052545.1). Lineage (GTDB taxonomy): Archaea > Nanobdellota > Nanobdellia > Woesearchaeales > JAGVOV01 > JAGVOV01. Next base: position 1,802 of record JAGVOV010000148.1, read on the forward strand.
AAAAGCTCAACCATGTCTACATAGGGAATGTATCTGACCAAAAAAGGAGCGCGACTTACTGTCCGGAATGCAATGAAGTCCTCATTGAAAGACTTGGCTATCGCACGCACGTCATGGAGATGGAAAAAAATAAATGCAAGAAGTGCAAGACTGTTGTAGCTGGGGTGTTTGAATGAGAAAAGCGGCAGTAGCGGGAATGTTCTATCCTGACGGTGCGAGACAGCTGAAGGAGCTTATTGAGATATGCTTCGCGAAGAGCGAGAAGAAAAATGTTGAGGGATTGAAAGCGGTCATTGTGCCGCACGCCGGCTATATCTATTCTGGAGGCGTCGCCGCTGCCGGCTACAATCTCCTAAAAGATAAGGGCTTCACAAAAGTAATCGTCTTGGGACCGAGCCATCATGTGCCTTTCAGAGGCGCAGCTTTCGACAACAATGATTTCTGGGAGACGCCTTTCGGCATTGTAAAACTTTTCAGTTTCCCATCTGAGAAGATAAAGAATTTCCCGCAGGCGCATCTTAGGGAGCATAGCATAGAGGTCCAGCTCCCTTTCCTGCAGAGCGTCATGAAAAATTTCACAATATGCCCTATTTCCCTGGGCAGCTTCAATGATATCTTTAGCGAGATTATGAAGCAGCTTGATGATAAAACTATTTTGATAATAAGCTCTGACCTCAGCCATTATATGCCTTATGATGTTGCAAAAAAGATTGACAGCGAGACGATAAGCAAGATAATGGAGCTGAAGCATGTTGACTATGATGATGCGTGCGGCGCCGAGGGCATCAATATCTTGGTTGACATAGCGAAGAAATCAGGCTGGAAGCCTGTCCTGGTGGATTACAAGAATTCCGGAGACACTGCCGGAAGCAAAGAAGGAGTTGTCGGCTATGCATGCATAGCCTTTCAAGATGGATGAAAAGAAAGAGATGCTGAAGCTTGCGAGGGACGCGATAGAGAGCGTCACTGACAAGTTCAAGCTGGCGAAGTTGAGCGAGAAGAAGCTATTTTCAAAGAGATGCGGCGTCTTCGTCAGCGTCTATGTTGATAATGATTTGAGAGGCTGCATCGGCAATCTTGAGGCTATTGACCTCCATGAAGGCATAATCAAGTACGCTGTATTTGCGGCATACCATGATTCAAGGTTCGAGCCGATAAACAGTAGGGAATTTTCAAGAATGAAGGTGCACATAAATCTGTTAAGCGAGCCGAAAAAGCTGCCCTTCAAAGATGAGAAGGAGCTTTTTGGCCTGATAAAAGGCAGAGGCCTCATACTTGAGAAAGGCTGGAGCAAGGCCACATTCCTGCCGAGCGTCTGGGAACAATTGCCTGAGCCGAAAGAGTTTCTCTCTCACCTGTGCATGAAGGCCGGCCTCGAGGCAAATGAGTGGAAGAGAGACAAGATGGCTTTTTTCACATATGATAGCGAAGAGTTCTCAGAATAGTTCTTTTAGAAGTTGTTTTAAATTTTAATCCATCATTCCCCAGTACGTAATCTCGCTTACGCTCGTAAGTTTTCCTGCGTCAAACTAATCTCGCAGCCGAAGCTGCTCGTGAGTTTTGCTTCGCAAAACTTTCTTCGTTCTTGTGGGCTTAGCTGAGCCCACTTTAAGCAGCAGAGCGTACTTAGGATTTATGAGAAATTAATAGTTAAATTATAAAAATAGCATTTCACAATCCATGATGCTTCTTCACATAGAATTTGAAGGCGATAGTGCTGATGAAGGTGCAGGCAAATGAGACGAAGACTATCGTCGAGAAGAGGTTCTGGGTTATCAGGCCGTGGCCCAGCACTATGGCCGCGATAAGCAATTCCACATCAAAGCGCGCATTCATGCCCCAGCCTATGATCCAGCCTTCTTCTGCAGTGCCGTGGTTGAGCCTGTTGCCGAATATCGCGCCGATGATCTTCCCGAGCAGTGCGACAAAAACGAGGAAAATCGCGAACAAAGGACTTATCACCAGTATGTTGACATTCATGTTCAATCCTACCCATATGAAGAAGAAAGGCGCTAGCAGCCCAAATGTGGTCTGCTCTATTATAGATGTTATGTCTTTCTCCTCCTTCCTCTCAAAGAGGTCGCCTTTGATCAATGTGGCTCGGACAACTATGCCTGAGAACAATGCCCCTAAGATGGATCCTCCAAGGTCGAGATACTGGCTCACTATGGCCAGGAACATCGCTATCAATATTGTGACGGCAAAGAAGTCTACCTTGCTCCTCTCCTTCTCTACCATCTTCATGACTCCAGGGACTATGAACCTTGCTATGAAATAGACTATGAGGATGAATATCACCATCTCTATCGCTTTCAGGCCGAAGGAGTAAGTGAAAGATATCTGGGCCCCGGTCGATGGAGATATCGCTATGAGGCCTGTGACGAGCAATATCCCTATTATGTCATCGATGATCGCTGCCTCTATTATCGTCTCTCCGACTATCGTGCGGAGAAGATTAAGCTCCTCAAGGATCTCAATTGCCACAGTCTCAGCAGTGAGGGAAATTGACATGCCGACGAAGAATGCTACAAAATAGATGTTGGAGCCCGCGTCAATTATGCCATGAAGAAGGCCGGCATAATAGAACAGCATGGTGGAGCCGAACCCCAGGAGGAAAGGCACGAGCACCGACAATGAAGATATAATTATTGACCTCTTTGATGCGCGCTCAAAATCCTTCAGGTCGATCTTCAGTCCGACAAAGAACATCATGAAGA
>JAGVOV010000066.1 GCA_020052545.1 archaeon
AACATAAGCAGCAAATCATGATGCATGCTTTTATATTTTGTGGAAAAGCAAGATATTTAGAATATTTGTTGATTCGCCCTTCTTTAAATCATCAATCCTTAGTACGTTTTCAGCGTATAACTGCTCAGCTGATGCTGGTCAGCGTACTTAGGAATGAGGAAAGATTTCAACAAAATTTTTAAACAACAACGCACATAAACTTTTTCATGACCTATTACGACGAGATATCTGAAAGCTACGATGACCTCCACAAGGCCGAGCAATTGAGGAAGATAGCGATAATAAAATCTGAACTTGGAGTGAGGAAGGAAGATTCATTGCTTGACGTCGGCACCGGCACCGGCTTTTCACTCGAACATTTTGACTGCAACAAGATCGGCATAGACCCGTCAAAGAAACTCCTTGAGAAAGCGAGGCACAATGTTCTGCAGGACAAGGCTGAAGACCTGCCATTCAAGGACGACAGCTTCGATTTTGTGATCTCTGTGACGGCGATACATAATTTTGACGACATCGAGAAAGGCATAAAAGAGATGAAAAGGGTCGGAAGGAAAGATTTTGCCTTCAGCATCCTCAAGAAAAGCAAGGGCTTTGACCTTATAGAGAAGATCATCAAGAAAGAATTCACAATAAAAAAAACTGTTGATGAAGGCATCGACATGATATTTTTCCTGGAGAAATGATGGAATTCAACGAGATGATAGGCGGTAAGAGCATAGTCTTCGTGACTTCAAGACAGGAGATCGAGATACTGAGCAAGAAGGCCGTGAAAGACAATGTAACGGCGACCACTTTCCATATGGTGTGCTCAATCGAGCCTTTGGTGTATTCAATCAGCGTCGGAAAAAGCAGCCTCACGGCTGAATTGATCGGAAAGGCAGGCTGCTTCTGCGTCAACTTCCTCTCTGATGACTACAAGAAAGAGGCGGAGTTCTGCATGGCCTATTCCGGCAGGCACATCGACAAGTTCGTGAAGACAAGCCTTGGCAAAGAAGAATGCGAGACGATAGATTGCGCAAGGATAAAGCAGGCGACAGCGTGGATCGAATGCGAAACAATTAACCAGATAGAGGCGGGCAACAGCATAGTCTTCATCGGGAAGGTCACAAGAAAAGTCTCTGGCGGAGATGATAATGTGCTTTCTTTCAGCAGGGACAGAAACATTTAAATAGGGCCCAAAAAAAAGTCAAGCTATGAATTCGGGCATGAAAGAAGTGGAGATGAGGAACTGCCCGTTCTGCGACGCCGCACAGCACAAGATAATCGCATGCTACGAAAGCACATTCTTCTACAAGGAATGCTCTTCCTTCTTCGACATAAAGCAGAAGCATTTCCAGTGCCAGAAATGCAAGAACTTTGATATCATAGACAGCGATTTTCCCAGCCCTTCAGGAGAATTGGTCTTCCAGTGCAACAAGTGCAAGAAGATGTACGGCGCGAAAGAGTTCTTTGAATTCAACGTGAAGCTGGGCAACAAATGAATTATGATGTGATAATTGTCGGTTCTGGGCCAGCAGGATTGGGCTGTGCTTATAATCTGTCAAAAAAAGACCTTAAGGTCCTCATAATAGATAAAAAAGAAAATGCTTCATGGGTCCAGTATAATACCGCATGCAGCTTTGTCGATGCTGAAAGGCTGGGAATCCCTAAAGATCTCATCCAACCGATAGAAAATGTCTATTATGCAAGCAAAAACGCCGAAATCAGGAAGAACGGCAAATTAAATGTGATAAACAGGAGACTTCTGCTCTCTTGGCTGGCAGACAGGTGCAAAGCTAATGGCGTTGAATTTGCCTATAAGTCTGTCATCTCTGAAATCAAGATTTCAGGAAAGGATATAACTGAGATAAAACTCAAGGCTGAAGGGCTGGAAAGAGATCTCAACGCAAAGGTTTTTGTCGACTGTTCAGGTGTTGGCCGCGTCTTCGCCAGCAAGATCGGGATAGAGCCGAAGAATTTCAGGCATGACGCAGGAGCCGAATACCTGGTGCCGCTGAAGTGTGAAAGCAACACTGTCGATTTGTTCGTTGGCAAGAAATTTGCAGCCGGCTACGGCTGGATATTCCCGATAAATGAGAAAGAAGCGATAATAGGATGCGGCTCGGCAGACGCTGAAATGAAGAAGAGCATCAAAAAATGCTTGGATGGCATGTGGGAGATTCCACGCGTCAAAGAAAGGTGTGAATTCAAGCCGCTTGAATACAATGCGGCAGTGTTCAGGACTGGTCCTCCTGTGAAAAAGCTTGTGAGTGGCAACGTTGTGCTGATAGGTGATGTCGCTTTGCAGGCAAATCCTTTGGTCGGAGAAGGTGTAAGATTTGTTTTAGATGCATCAGAAATTGCCGCAGATGCGATTGACAAAGCAATCAAGGCGGAAAATCTTTCTTTATTGGCTGAATATGAGAAAAAATGGCTAAAAAAATATGAAAAAAGTTATAAGATTGCTTGGTGGCTCCAGAGCTACATACTTAAGAACACTTACTCTGATGAAACTTGCGACAAGTGGGTTGAGATAATGGGCACAAAAGACGATGAGTTTTTTATGAGGCTATTAAAGGCAGATTTCTCATATTCATTGATATTCAAAGAGCTTATGAAACATATCAAGGAGATTGCTACGTAAAATGGAGTACGATGTGATAATTGTGGGCGCTGGCCCCGCCGGATTGACTTGCGCATGGAAGCTCGCCGAGAAAGGCAACAAAGTCCTGGTCATAGACAAGAAGGCGAGCGCGAGCGAAGTCCAGTATTATACTGCAGGCAGCTTCATCGATGTAGAGAAGTGGAAGATACCGAAAAGTGTGATGCAACCGATCAATTCAATCTATCTCGCCTCAAAGAATGTGGTGATAAAAAGGAAAGGCAGCGCAAATGTCATCAACAGGAAATTTCTCTTGAACTGGCTGGGGAAGAAATGCGAAGACAGTAAAGTAGATTTCAAGTTCAAGTCTATAGTTTCTGACGTAATCTTTGAGAAAGATGGCATAAAGAAGATAAAGATAGGGTCAGAAGATTTCATGGCTAAGATATTTGTCGACTGCTCTGGCATGGGGTGTGTGCTGGCGAAAAAAATGGATTTTACACCAAAAAAATACTTGCTCGCTGCCGGCGCCGAATATCTTGTCCCCCTGAAGAGCGAACCTGGCACTGTCGACCTTTTCATCGGCAGCGAATTCAAGGGCGGCTATGGCTGGATCTTCCCGATAAACGACAATGAGGCGATAATAGGCTATGGGACTTTCGATGCAGAAAACAAGAAAAAGATAAGGAAAAGGCTCGATGATATGTGGAATATTGAGAGAGTGAGGGAGAGATGTGAGTTCAGGCCAAAGGAATATAATGCAGCAGTTTTCAGGACCGGCAAGCCATTGAAAAGTTTTGTCAAAGGCAATCTTGTCTTGATTGGCGATGTTGCATTGCAAGGGAATCCTCTTGTCGGAGAAGGGATAAGGTTTGTGATGGACTCTGCAGAGATGGCCGCTGAAGCTATAGACGCTGCATTGAAGAAAAATAAATTGGGTGAATTGAAAAGTTATAATAAACGGTGGAACAAGAAGTACAGGACAGCATTCAAGATAGCTTTCTGGCTGCAGAGAAAAATTGACAAGATTAGTGGTGATGATGCGGCCTTAGACAACAAGATGAGGAAGCTGAGCAAGGCGAGCGATGCGACGCTTGTGAAGATATTAAAGGCGGACTTTGGCTACGCTTATTTTGTGCAGAAATTCTTCCACTACCTAAGAAAAAGTTTATAAACTTACGGCAAACCTATAAGCCCATGCACGTCAAAGTCACATTTCCGGATGGCACAGTCAATGAGTATGAATCAGGCATAACTGTGCACACCATTGCAGAGATGATCAGCAAGAGGCTTAGTGAAGAAGCCGTGTGCGCAAAAGTTGATGAGAATCTCGTTGACATGGATTTCAAGATTGAGAAAGACTGTAAGCTCAAGATACTTAAGTTTTCTGATGAGGAAGGAAAGCATGTTTTCTGGCATTCCGCGACTCACCTGATGGCGCATGCTATTGTGAGGCTTTTCCCGACAGCATTGCTCACTATTGGCCCTACTGTAGATGACGGCTTCTACTATGACATCGACAAATCATCTCCATTCACGCCTGATGACATCCCGTTGATAGAGGCAGAGATGTCGAGGATAGCGAAAGAGGACTACAAAGTCAAGAGGATAGAGCTCAGCAAGGAGAAAGCGAAAGAGCTTTTCAAGGACAACAGCTACAAGATTGAGCTGATTGAGGAATTTGGAGAAGACGGCCTTTCAGCCTATCAGCAGGGTGATTTCATCGATCTCTGCCGCGGCCCCCATGCACCTTCCACCGGTTTCATAAAAGCGTTCAAGATAATGAAATTCGCCGCTGCTTATTGGAGGGCAGACCAGAGCAAGCAGCAGCTCCAGAGGCTTTATGGCATCGCTTTCCCGAGCAAGAAAGAGCTTGATGCCTTTGTCAAGCTGAAAGAAGAGGCAGAAAAAAGGGACCATAGGAAGTTAGGCAAAGAGCTTGAGCTTTTCATGATGCATGAATTCAGCCCTGGCAGCCCGTTCTTCCTGCCGAATGGGACAATAATATACAATGAGCTTGTTAGATTCATAAGGGAGCAATATTTCAAACGAAATTATCTGGAGATAATAACGCCGACAATATTCGACAAGGCTTTGTGGGAAGCGTCGGGGCACTGGAGCCATTACAAGGAAAATATGTTTCTGACTACTGTTGATAACAGGGAATTCTCGATGAAGCCGATGAACTGCCCCGGAGCAGCGCTTGTATTCAAGTCCAGGACAAGGAGCTACAAAGACCTTCCATTAAGGTTTGCAGATTTTGGCTTTCTGCATAGGAATGAGCTTTCTGGAGTGCTTGGCGGCCTCATGAGGGTGAGAAGGTTTGAGCAGGACGACAGCCATACCTATTGCACGATGGAGCAGGTCGAGAGTGAGATCATCAACCTGCTTGATTTTGTCAAGTTCGTATTCAAGGACACGTTCAATTTCAATTACAGCGTTGAATTGAGCACAAGGCCAGAGAAATATCTTGGAGAGATAGAGAACTGGGACAAGGCAGAGGAGATGCTGAAAAATGCACTTGCGAAGAATAATATCGCTTACAAGCTGAAACCAGGAGATGGCGCCTTCTACGGCCCGAAGATAGATTTCCATGTCAAGGATGCGATAGGCAGAAGCTGGCAGCTTGCGACTGTGCAGCTTGACTTCAACCAGGGTGAGAGATTTGACCTCCATTATGAGGGCAGTGACGGGAAACAGCACAGGCCAATTGTGATACACAAGGCAATCCTTGGAAGCTTACAAAGGTTCATCGGTGTCCTGATTGAGCATTTCGAAGGGAAATTTCCATTATGGCTCGCTCCGGAACAAGTACGTGTCTTGACTGTTGCAGACAGGTTCAACACAGGCGCGCAGAAATTTGCGGATGAACTGAAGAAGAACAATATAAGAGCAGGAACTGACTTCAACCAGGAGACTATACCGAAGAAAGTCAGGGACGCGCAGCTCGCAAAAGTGCCTTTGATAATCATAATAGGCGAGAAAGAGGAGAGTTCTAGCACAGTCTCTGTCAGGACGCTTGACGGAAAAGTCCAGTTCGGCGTCAAGGTCGAAGATTTCATAGCTACTGCGCTTGACAAGATAAATAAAAGAGAGATCTAAAAGAAAAGGTCAATTATCACAAGCAGCATGACCAAAGCCACAAAAAATATGCCTGCGAGCAGCACCCAGTCGAAATGGATGTGTTCCTCTGGCTTTTTTTCCGGAACTTTCGCGTGCTTGTGCATTTTACACCAGTATCTTGATGATATCAACGACGCGGCAGCTGTAGCCCCATTCGTTGTCATACCATCCCATTACCTTAACAAAATTACCGTCCATCACCATTGTCAACAATGAATCAAATATGCAGCTGTGGCTGTTGCCTACGATATCTACACTCACTATCGGATCTTCAGTATATTCTATTATGCCCTTAAGATGATAGCCTGCGACGTTCTTGAACAAGGCATTAATCTCCTCTTTTGTGGTGTTCCTCTTTAGCTGGCAGACGAAATCTGTTATCGACCCGTCTGGCACCGGAACCCTGAGCGATAAACCATCAAGCTTCCCCTTGAGCTCTGGAATCACTTCAGCGACAGCTTTCGCTGCTCCCGTTGTTGTTGGGATTATTGAAAGCGCTGCGCTCCTTGCTCTCCTCAAGTCTTTGTGAGGCGCGTCGACAAGCCTTTGGTCTGCAGTATAAGCATGTGTTGTGGTCATGAAGCCATGGACAATGCCGAGATTATCATTCAGGACTTTCACCATCGGAGCCAAACAATTTGTTGTGCAGCTCGCGTTGCTTATTATATGATGCTTGCTCTTGTCATATAAGTGTTCATTCACGCCCTTGACAACAGAGAAATCTGGATTCTCTGCCGGCGCTGAGATAAGGACTTTCTTCGCTCCTGCTTTCAGATGCTTCCCAGCATCATCATGCTTCGTGAAAAAGCCTGTGCTTTCTACAACAACATCTATGTTCAAAGCATGCCAAGGAAGCTTCTCCGGGTCCTTCTCCGCAAAGACCTTTACTGTCTTGCCTTCTATGATGAGGCTGTCCGGGGTATATGTCACATTCAAGCGAGCATGCTTGTGCACAGAGTCATATTTCAGGAGATGGGCCAATGTCTTTGTGTCTGTTATGTCGTTTATCGCGACCCATTCTATATCTGGATCATGCCAGCCTGCCTGCAGGACTTGTCTTCCGATCCTTCCAAAACCATTAATGGCGACCCTTGTTGTCATTTATATCACCTATTCAATGGCCAGGAAATCCTTGATTTCCGCTGCCTTTGATTTCCGCTGCCTTTGATTTCCGCTGCCTTGATAGCTACTCTTACTGTCATTCTATCACCCTAGATTGTAAAAAATAAAAATGCTCCCAAGCCACCTCTTTTTTCCCAGGAACACGTTAGGAGTAGCTCAGTTTTGTTAGTTTTTAAATGTTTATTACCACTGGGGAATGAAATTCAAGAATATTCGTCTATACATGTATATGTATTTTGCAAGGGCAATGATATCAATTTTTGTGCAATTTAAAATATTCAGGCCTGTTATTGAAGAAATTCAGCCCCTCAATTACCTCTCCAGCCTCAGCTATTTTACTAGCATTTTCCTGTGTCTTCACGCCCCCATGGCCATCCATCATGGAAAGCACGAATTGGTTGAGGTAGCTGACCGCAAGATTTGGGTCTGTCTCAGAGTGCCAATTGCCCAAGAACCAGAGGCAGTTGACAGTGAGCATGGTCTGGCTGAAAGGCATCTCCATGGCCTTCTCCATATCACTTATAGCCAGAGATGCAAGCTTGCTGGCAGAGGGCACCGCAATTTCACCCATCTCTTTCAAAGTCTTGTCCAGAGACATGACTGATTGCGCCCTGTTATAATATGTCCAGGCGATGAATCCGAGGTAGCTGGGATTTTGCCCATAAATAAATTCTTCATCTTCTTTATCATAACCTTCTATCACTCCTGTCAGATGCTCTATTGACTTTGCAAGATTGACAGTCGCATCAGCCCACTTGCCTTGATTAGTGAGCACAACTCCCAGTGTGCCGTACCATGAGCCAAGGCGGTGCTGCACCAGGACATCCTCGGGAAACAGCTTCAGCATCGTTTCATATCCTTTAACAACCAGCAGCAGTGCATCCAATTTTTCAGTAGGATCTGAAAGCTGCAATGCCCCTTCTCCAATTGACTGCAGCTTTGTATTATTGTATTCGAAAGACCCTTCTGATTGCGGCACTTTCTCAAGGATATGCTTAAGCATGTTCCATGCGTCTTCCTCAATCTTCATCTCGACAATTTCATCATTAAGCAGCGCGCCTAAAGGAAGGAATGCATCTTCATAGCTGCCTTTGTCTATCAGGGCCTTTGCCAGATAAAAATTCGCAGTCTCTAACTTGTCCGACTCACTGAATCCGCTGTAAAGAAAACTCCTGAAGCCCCGGATTGCAGCATCGAGGAAGACTTGCCCTTCCTCCACAAGGTCATTGAGGGCCATTATCGAATAAGTCTCATAATTAAGGATGGATTTTGCATGCAGCAGGTTCTTGTATATGCTATAGGCCGTACATTGTTCTTGGCTTAGTCTTGTGAACTCATTGTCCTGGTAGCTGTCGAATTCCGATAGATAATACACCTGCATGAACTGGCTTATGGTAGCGATTGCTTCCTGCATTATAGGAATTCTTCCTGCCAACCTTACATAAGAATTCACTTTTGAGTCATAGAATATATCTGTTATGTCTGTCGTCATGTCAAAGAGATCAGCAAGATTATATGCCACCTCGTCTCCCATGTCCTTCCCAAAAGCCTTGTAATAAGAAATAGCTTTTTTTAGAACCTTGTCGGCCTGCTCATCTTCAGCGCGTTCCAAATCCAGCTCTATCTGATTCAGCACCGCTTCCCTCATACTCTGCATTAAGGTTCCACCACTACTTCCTAACCATCCTCTGGCAGATTTATATAATTTATGTTAAAATAAGAACAATAAGTTTATTTTATCACTTATAAGTAATGGAAATATTTATAAACTTATTGGGATAACTAAAGCTTATGACCAAGATAACTGTCCTTGAGCCAGAGCCGGAGCACAGGCCAAGGAACATGTGCAAGAAATGCGGCGCCAATATGTTTGCTCCTGTTGTGCTTACGACAGCGCAGTATGCATCGCTGGGCGCTGGCTACTCTGTCGCGCTTGTCTGCATAAACTGCAAGAGCATCATCGAGATGTCTGAGAAGAAAGGATAATTTAATAATCACATTGTTTTTCTCGCTTCTCATGATAACAATACCTGGGCTGAATCCTGTGTTCATGTGGATCGGCTTCATCGCTCTTGTCTTATTGTTTCTTTTCCTAGATCTCTGGGTGTTCAATAAGAAGCAGCATGAGATAACCATAAAGGAGGCATTATTGTGGACACTTGTGTGGTTTGGGCTTGCGATGCTCTTCAATGTCTTCATCTGGCTTGAGTTCGGTCATGTTGCTGGCCTGCAATTCTTCACCGGCTACCTCATAGAGAAAAGCCTCAGCGTAGACAACCTCTTCGTCATACTGCTCATATTCACAAGCTTCAGGATAGCGCCAAAATTCCAGCATAGGATTCTTTTCTGGGGCATACTTGGCGCGCTAGTGATGCGCGGCCTTATGATCGGCCTCGGCACCGCGCTGATTGCAAGATGGAGCTGGATACTTTATATCTTCGGCGCTTTCCTCTTGTATGCCGGCTTCAAGATGTTCCTCAAGAATGAAGAGGATTTTGACCCCCATGACAGTTTTGTTGTCAGGCTTGTGCGCAGATTTGTCCATGTGAGTAAGAATCATGAAGGTGACGGGTTCATCTTCAAGGAGAGGGGGAAGATGGCTGTTTCGCTCGGCTTTGTCGCCCTGCTCGTTGTCGAGGTGACAGATGTTGCTTTCGCCTTCGACTCGATCCCTGCAATATTCGCGATAACCCTTGACCCTTTTATCGTCTTCACATCCAATGTGTTCGCGATCCTTGGCTTGAGGAGCCTTTATTTTGTGATAGCGAAGGCACATGGCATCTTCAATTATCTCAGCTATGGCCTCGGTATAATACTTGTTTTCATAGGCCTGAAGATGTTGCTCTCGGATTTTGTGCATATAAACATCTTTATGAGCCTGTCTTTTGTCGTTCTTGTGCTGGCCGGCTCGATGATTTTGTCCATCTTCACCAAGGAAAAGATATTAAAGCCATAAGCTTTCAGGCACCTCATGGACATCATTTCTAAGATAAAGAAAGACGCGAAAAAAAAGCTGATGAAGATAGCTTTTCCTGAGACTGATGATGAGAGAGTGATGCAGGCTGTCTCAGTCTTGAGCAGGGAAAACATCTGCATCCCTGTCCTTGTGGGAAACATTGACAGCGTGAAAAGTTCTGCTCTTGAGAACGGTGTCAGCCTGAAGAACATCGTTGTCATGGACAATGAGGCCGACAGGGACATGGAAAAGTTCGCTTCAGCTATTTTCAGGATCAAAGGCAGCTACACAGATGTTGACGGGGCAAAAGAGGCGTTGCTCAATCCTCTGCTCTATTCCATAATGCTGCTGAACTCTGGCCGTGTCGACGGAGTCGTTGCCGGCGCCACCCATGAAAGCAGCGAAACCATAAGGCCGGCACTGAAGATATTGAAAAAGGGCTTCGCCTCAAGCTTTTTCCTCATGGTAGGAAAAAAGACATTCCTTTTCGCCGACTGCGGCCTCAACATAGATCCTGATGCGAGGCAGCTTGCGCAGATAGCTGCGCAGACGAATGACAGCGCAAAAAGATTTGGCCTGAAACCGAAGCTCGCTTTCCTCTCATTCTCAACCATGGGAAAAGACGGAGGCCTGGCAAAGATACATAATGCCATAAGGATTTTGAGGAACAATAGGAAAGATATCATCGCCGAAGGACCATTGCAGGTTGATGCCGCCATAATACCGGAGATTGCTGCGAGAAAGTATCCTGATAGCATATTGAAAGGCGATGCCAACGTGCTTATTTTCCCTGACCTTAATTCAGGCAATATAGCTTATAAGCTAAGTGAGAGGCTTGGCAATTTTCAGGCTATCGGCCCGATACTGCAAGGCCTTAAGAAACCAGTCAATGACCTGAGCAGGGGCTGCTCTAAGGAAGACATCATCATGGTAGCTGCGATAACCGCGATACAGGCGCAAGAGACAAAATGAAGTTGCTGTTGATGATATTTATTTTATCTCTGTTCCTGGCTGCCTGCGCGCAGAAAAACAGCTGCCTTGATTCATGCTCTTGCCGCCAAATGATCAACATGAACAAGACAGTTGATAAGCCAAAATGCGAGTTCAAATTTGACTATTTCAGCAAGCCTATGCTGTTTCCAGGAGATTTCAACATAAGCACATGTAGCAGCTTCAGCAAAGAATTCGTGGCAAAGGTCAGTTTTTGCGGTTTCGATGCCTTCATGGACAAAAACAGCGACATTATGGCATGCAGCTGCAGCATTATAAAATAGTTGGAAGAGGCATGATTAGCCTATTTCTTTGCTATTTTCCAAAGCAACTCAAAATAGTTCTTATATGATTTTGCAACTTCATTATTCTGTATCACTGTAGCCACAGGAACTTCACTCCAGACAATTATGGATGTTGTGTTCCCATAAACAAATGTTGTTGTTGGTGAAATAAACTCTTTTGGTAGGTATCTGAACATAGAGAATGCATTGTTCACACTTTCCGAGTTTCTCGCATGTTCTGAAAAGATGACTTTTGCAGCTATTTTTTTCCTCCTTTTTTCATTCTGGAATAATAGATAATCATGTTTCATGATGTCAAGAAATCTTCCCGAGGAGCCGAAGCAAACATATTTGTTGGTCTTTAAAATATCATCCAATATTGATTTAATCCCCCTTCTGCCTTGATAGATATTTGAGGTTTCAAGCTCCTTTTTGGATTTGAATAATAATTCTAATTCTGGCAATATTTCTGCTGCAATAAGCTCCTGATCCCTTATTGTCTCCAAAAGTTTCCTTGGGGAGACTGCCTTGAATACTCGTTTGTTGGACTGGATTGAATAGGTCATAAGACCTGCACTTATCAACCTGTTGATGGAGTCATAAGTGGTTGTCCTGTTGATGTTGGATCTCTTACTTATCCTACCTGCTTGTGATTCTCCAATCTCAAGGACAGTAAGATAAATGATAGCTTCATTTTTGTTTAACCCTAATTTCTGCAGCTTTTCTGGATCCATAAGTCATATTAAGCGCATGTATATTTAAATTTAACGTATTGTTGTTAGTGTCCTTACAACACTAATTAATATAAACTTCCATCAATCTGGAGATTATGGCAAATTACTTCAAAACATTCATAAAATATTTGACAACCGAAGCATCAAAGATTGTCACTGATGAAGAATATTCCAATCTTGAAAAGAATATAAGAGAAATGGCAGAGAGAATGAATTCTGGCGGTTATAATCCGTCATTTGTCGAGAAATATTACCCGATACAAACTTTTGAGATCATAAAAAGAGGAAAATTTAAGAAGATTTACACCTACGAAGGGTGGCCAGAAGGCAAAGAGGCATATTCCAAATGCGCATATGTCATTGCGCTCATCAATAGGAAGATTCTTTATGGGATGCTGTTGGACCATTATGTAAGGCCATTGTACAGTGAACGCGAAGATTTGCCTCAATACAAACCAAAGAACATCTATTCGGGTGATGGAGAAGATATTATGAGCCGCATAAGCGAATATGATGAAGAGAAAATAAAAGAATTCTCAAAAGATATGGTTGATGGTTTTAATAGAACATTGCTCTTCAGACACAGCACCAACCTAATCGATCATCTCAGTGGTTTCGCTACGGGATTTTGATGTTTAATTCTGTATTATCTTATATCTCTTCGCTTTCCTCAGCAATGTCTCATATCTTATCCTAAGCTTTTTTGACGCAATTTTCATGTCCATATTGCTCTCATTCAGCGCCTTCCTCAGGAAACGCTCCTCAAACTCCATTATCGCCTCCTTCAATGTCATCGGCTGCTCCGGAATCTCAGAAAGGAGGTTCTTGGATATGGCATCGACATTCCTGTAGACATTCTCGAGCTTTGTCGGGTGTATAACCCCCTTATAATCGTCAAAGACTTTCGCTATCATAGTGCCAACTTCCTGTTCCAGCAAGTAACCTGGCTTGTACATGTTCTTCCTCAATTCATCGACATTTATGTGCTGCTTCTTCACGATCCTGTGGACAGTGCGCCTGTTGACCTTGGCCAGCTTCGCCACATCGCTTATGTTCCCATAGCGGTTGTTCAGCAGCCTTTGAAGATATTCACGCTTGAACTTCTCTTTTGCTGCCCTGAATGAAAGCCGCGTGTCCATGTCGAAGCCAAGAATCATGCTCCGCTTCAGCCTTGAGCTTATGTCTGTGTTTAATTCTTCAATCTTGACCCCTAAAAATTTCTGTGTCGTGGCCTCCACAAGAGGCATTATCTTCTTCAGCATCACTTCCTCAAGATCTTCCTTGTCTGCCATTATGATCAAAAACCGTCCTGCTCTGAACCTATATACAAGGTTTTTGAGCATGGTCGTGAACCGCAAGGCGGTTCTCGACATGACCAAAATGTCTCACTGCTTTATATTTCTTATGCAGCTCTGGCCGGAGAAAAAGTAAGGTTTATAAAAGGAAACCTAATCTAAAATAAAAAACCAACAGGAGGCAATCATCATGGGCTTTTTTAAGACAAGATACAATGATTATATTTACATGATCTTTCGCATAGGCATCGGCATATTATTCTTCATGTTCGGCATCATGAAGCTGTTCGGGCTCTGGGGCATGCCTGGCGGGCCTGCTGTTTTCGGGACGCTTGTGTGGTTTGCCGGCGCCGCTGAATTCCTGATAGGTCTCGGACTAATCTTTGGGGTATTGACAAGGCTTGCATCGTTCTTCGGCATAATTGAGATGATTGTGGCCTACATCTTTGTGATATCGATGAGCGGCACCTGGAATCCCATAGTGAATCAGGGGGCGCCAGCGCTCTTGTTCATGCTTGCTTTCTTCGCCACACTGACTTACGGCGCAGGGAAGGCA
>JAGVOV010000155.1 GCA_020052545.1 archaeon
AAAGCCTGAAGACATTGATCATTTGGAATCCTTTAATGATCAAGAGGCTGGCGCAGCAGCAGAAGAAGCTGCTTGAGACCGGATTTAATGTGCTGAAGCCTGGTGGAACTTTAGTGTACAGCACTTGCAGCCTAGAGCCTGAAGAGAATGAGTCTGTGATATCGTGGTTCTTGGAGAATCATAATAATGCGAAGCTTGAGGAGATAAGGCTTGACATCAAGAGGGGCAAGCCGATCCTGGAATTTGACGGCGAACATTTCAATCCAGAAGTCAGCAAGTGCATGCGCATCTGGCCGCAGGACAATGACACTGACGGTTTTTTTGTAGCGAAAATAAAGAAAGAGAATTGATTTTACGGTTTCTTCACTTTGTAATGCCTGTTACTCCAAAGAATTCTTTTGTGAATTTACTTTTTTGTATCCACTTGCAAGAACATAGAATCCGGCTGGCACTCGAGCGAGCTGATAAAATGCCCATAATCTTGGAATCTCTTCCGCGCCACAGCACTAAGCGTACTCTCGGTGATAAAAGGGTTAAACACAATTTCTCTTGAACCGGTATGATAAAGCCTAACATTAAATTTTGGTCTATTACTGGGATTAAAATAAACATTTGAAGTTTCGAGCAGATTGTCAAGGGAATTTACCCAACATCCTGGGAAAGACTTAAATCTTTTTTCAAGGGTTTTTCCATCCCAATGCACGTTCAAGCTCATATTCAAATTAGCCAGATCACATGCATCACAGATCATCTCAGTATCTTTTTCAGCATAATCCTTAAAGCGAAATGAAACTTTGCTGACAAATGGGCCTTCCAGAAGATAGCCTGCAAAAACAAGCATTGGCGCAATACCGTGCTCGAGGATTGCAGCAAACCTTAAGGATTCGTCATAAGAGCTGAAATGGAAGCAATCAGTGATATTTTTATGGCTGGTATCACGTGCGTCTGCAAGAATATGCTGTTGAAGTCTGGAGGCTCCCAGCCCGGACAAAAACCCTACTTTGAACAATTCTTGCTCATTAAATGTGACATATACTTTTGTGTCCATCAAAGGAAGAACTATTGAGATATATAAAACATTATCTAGAACTCATCGACTTTCATGAAGAAGAAATTGTTCTTCTGGGTCTTTATCTCGAATATCGATATTATCTCGATGTGTATGTGCACGTACTTCTGCTTGTTCTTCTTCCATTTTGTGATCGTCTGTATGATGAGCTGCTCGACCTTGCTGTCCATCAAGACCTCTTCCTCGACCTTCTGCACCTGCTCATTCAGTAGCAGCTGGCCGTTGTCCCCTACCTCTTCCACGACAGCATCCTGCTGGGGTATGTACTTTAGCGCATCTCTCAATGGCATCCCAGTCGGGCCGAGGCCGTCAGTCACTGACGTTATCTTCGTCGTTACTTCGTATTTTGTCATTTCCTGTCTTGTGCTCGCCAACAACAAATTGATACCCATACTTCTCCATACTGATATATATAATTTGGAAGTTAGTATAGTTTTCTGTATACTATTGTGGAACTTATATATATACTTTTCTAGGTTTCAGTCAAGAAAGAAGGAAAAGTGCTGGTCAACGTACTTAGGATTGAGGAAAAATGTAATTGTTAAATCAATCATGACATAACATTTAATAGAATCAAAGAAAATCTTGGCCTTATGTGGGACTACCGGAAAGAAATCGGAAGGAAATTCATCCATCTCCTGTCATTGCTTTACCTTCTTGCTTACATCGGTGTCGCATATCTCTTCAACAATGACATAGCTCTTTTGTTCATGGTGTTCCTTCTCACATTGGCGCTTACGCTCGAGTACATAAGGCTTGAGCACCATCCCGATATGCCGATATTCTCATTTCTTTATATGTTCAGACGGCAGAAAGAGAGAGACAAGGTAGGCGCGGACATCTTTTTCCTTTTGGGCATCATAATCTGCATCGCTGTCTTTAATTTTAATATAGCAGTCGCAGCCATCCTGATGACGACTTTTGGTGATTTGGCTTCCGCCTTGGTCGGGCCTAAGGGAAAAATCCTCATACCTTTCCTCAACTACAAAAGCCTGGAAGGGGCGCTGGCAGAATTTCTTGTCGATCTTGCTGCCGGCCTGCTCATACTTGGTTATCATCTTTGGCCTGTCGCAGTTGTCATGGCGACGACAGCCACTACTGTAGAGACTTTCACGAGCAAGATTGATGACAATCTCCTCATTCCTGTTTTCGCGGGCTTCAATGGTCAGATAGCGCTTCTAATATTGATGGCGATGACATGAAAACTACTTGGAGGGATAAGGAGATTGCATTGGGTAGGATTGAAAAGCTCTTTCAGCAGGCAGATTTGATGTTTAAGGTAGATTCAAAATATTCTGATAGATATGTTGAGCTTGCTAGGAAGATTAGCACAAAAAACAAAGTCACGATCCCTTCTCAACTAAAAAGGCGTTTCTGCAAGGGCTGCGGAAAGTTTCTTGTGCCGGGCAACAATTCAAGGATAAGGAACAGGAATTCCATGACGACGATAACCTGCCTGAACTGCAGCTTCGTGAGAAGATTCCCTTACCGAATCAAGGAATGAGCCTGGGGCAAAAATGCCCAGCTGATGACTTCAACATCCACAAGATAAGGCTTGCCCTTGTAAGAACCATAATTTCTTGGCATCGAGATGTCCTCATTTGAAATCAGGCCATGGATGCCGTGCCTATTGAGCAGGCTTATTACTTCATCCTTTTTTCGGTCAAAAGGTTTGGAGAATCCTAATCCTCGGTATATCGCGACTTCTGGCATCTCAAAGAAGATGTCATGATAGCCTCCGCTCGAATAGACCTCTGCCTTGGTCCCTGGGGGGAACACCCTGTTCCTGATAAGTGTCTGATAAAGCCAGTTCAAAGAATCTGCACAATCTCCGCTTAGGACAACTTGCGTCTGCTCATATCTCTGTCTCATATCGGGAAGCCACACACTAAGGAGTGTCTTTAGATAGACCGTATTTCCATTGTCCCTGGCCTTGAAGATCTTATTCTCTTTGCGCTTCACTGGAGCAATATGATCGACTGGAAAAGGGCAGTTCCTGAGGAAATCCTCTCCAACTTCAATGCCGTTGTGGTTCATTTGGTTTGCCATTCAGTAATTCATTTGTCACAATCCTTGAGCTGATATAAGTCAATATCCCGCCAGCTAGGCCGCCTAAGCTCGGGATGCCA
>JAGVOV010000035.1 GCA_020052545.1 archaeon
ATGGCGGCAAGTCCAGGAGGAAAGACAACACAATTGAGCCAGATAATGCAGAACAAAGGCATTATTGTCGCTGTCGACAACAACGCGCCAAGGACACAGGCTCTGAAGAACAACATAGAGAGGATGGGCTGCAAGAACATATTGGTCTACATAAAAGATGCGAATTATATCTCAGATTTCAAGATTGAGTTTGACAAGATATTGCTAGACGCACCTTGTTCAGGAAATTTTTGCACAGACAAGACATGGTTCGATAGGCGACAGACCTATGATTTTATAGAGATGCAGCGCGAGCAGCAGAGCATCGTCAAGGCAGCCGTCAATGTATTGAAGAAAAATGGAATCTTGGTCTACAGCACCTGCAGCCTTGAGCCGGAAGAGAATGAGCAAGTTGTCGAATTTGCGCTGAACCTTGGCCTTGAGCTTATCCCGATAAATTTCCCCATGGGGGACAAAGGCCTCACAAAATCTACAGAGGGCTGCCTCAGGATCTGGCCCAAGTCTGGAATGCAACCGTTTTTTGTCGCCAAATTTAGAAAATTGTGATGCAACAAAAAACCCGAGGAACGTCCCAAGCTCTGCTTGAGGCTATGAACGAAGTGAATATGAAGTGACAGGGTTCTTCGTGGCCAAGTTCAAAAAACTGTAAACTAACCCAAAAATACTCTAAAACCTGGCCGAATTCCAAACACGTGGATTAAAAATTCATTCTTAACAGAATATTTTCAATATTTAATCCAATAAACACAACTAAACCATCACTAAACATGCTGTTGGTGATATTATGGAACAAGAAAAACCAGACAACAAGAAAGGCCCGATTGTGGAAACAAAACTGGCAAAGAGCAAGAATGGCAGATATGTGATACACAGGACAATAATAACAGATATAAAGCCATTGAAGTATTACATAACGATGATCGAGAGGCCCATAACAGAGCAGAGTGGAGAGGTCCAAGAAGAACCTGTCGTTTAAGCCAAAAAGAAGGCGACAGCTTTCCTGTTTTCCCACACAGAGTGCAGTACACGCAGGAACGGAGGCTTGCTTAACTTCCGTGTTCGGAATGGGAACGGGTGGAACCAAGCCCCTATGGCCGTCTAATGCAATGGGAAGCAATTTTGCTTTATAAATATTGCTCTTTTTGCATCATCTGGCCTTTAAATCCATAAAGCTTTAAAAGTAGGAATGTCTTCTAAGCCTTATAAACCTTAGTGGGTGAAAATGGATGAAAATCGCTGTTATAGGTTCAGGTTATGTTGGCTTGACGCAGAGTGTCTGCCTGGCTAATCTTGGTAATGACTGCATTGGAGTCGACATTGACGAGAAGAAGGTCAAGACTTTGAATTCTGGCATCATTCCAATTTATGAGCCTGGCCTGAAGGATCTTCTTGAAATAAACCTCAAGGAAAAGAGGCTTTACTTCACGACAGACCTGAAGAAGGCAGTAAGAGAATCTGAAGTCATCTTCATCTGTGTCGGCACGCCAGAGAACGATGATGGCTCTGTCGATATGCGCTATGTCTGGCAGGCAGCAGAGGAAATAGGGAAGGCGATGAACGGCTATAAAGTAATAGTTGACAAGAGCACAGTCCCAGTAGGCACAGCCGACAAGGTAAAGGCAATAATAAAGAAAGCCTACAATGGCAATTTTGACATCGTCTCAAACCCGGAATTCTTGAGGGAAGGGGCAGCGATTAAGGATTTCTTCAACCCAAGCAGGGTCATAGTCGGGACAAACAGCAAAAAAGCGAGAAAAGCCATGGTCTCTATCTACAGGGCAGTCGAAAGGACAGAAAGCCCCATCTTTGTGACAGACATAAAGTCGGCAGAGCTGATAAAATATGCTAGCAACGCCTTCTTGGCGACAAAGATATCATTCATAAATGAGCTTTCAAGGTTTGCGGAAAAAGTTGGCGCGGACATAAAGCATGTCGCCAAGGGAATGGGCCTTGACGAAAGGATAGGCTCAAGGTTCCTGCAGGCAGGCATAGGATATGGGGGCAGCTGCTTTCCCAAGGATGTGAAAGGGATAATAAATACAGCAAAAGAGAACAATATGCAGCTTAAAATTTTAGAGGCTGCTGACCTTGTCAATGATGAGCAGCGCGCCTTTGTCCTTGAAAAGGCGATGAAGGCATTGCAGGACAATGTCAAGGGCAAGACAGTGGCAATCTGGGGATTGGCATTCAAGCCGAAGACAGACGATATGAGAGATGCGCCTTCAATAACGATAATACAAGGGCTGCAGAAGAGAGGGGCAAAGATCAATGCTTTCGATCCTGTAGCGCAGGAGAACGCAAAGAAGGTGATGCCTAACATAGGATATTTCTCAAATCCTTATGATGCGGCAAAGGATGCAGACTTGCTCATTGTTGTGACAGAATGGGACCAGTTCAGGGAATTGGACAAGAAAAGATTGAAAGCCTTGATGAGACAGCCAAATATAGTAGATGCGAGGAATGTCTATGACCCGAAAGAAGCGAGGGCAGCAGGCTTCAACTATTATCCCATAGGAAGGAAGTGAGACAATGACAGAGACAAAGATCTGTGTCGTCGGCCTTGGTTATGTCGGCTTGCCGTTGGCTGTAGAATTCTCGAAAAAGTACAATGTCATAGGATTCGAGATAAGCCAGAAAAAAATAGAAGCCTTGAAGAAAGGCATAGATTCCACAAATGAGGTTGGCAATGAGGGTGTCAAATCTTGCAAGGTTGAATTCACCACAGACCCAAAGAAGATAAAGGAATGTGACTTCATCATCGTGGCTGTCCCTACACCAGTAGATGACCACAATAATCCTGATACTTCCTTTGTCAGGAGCGCCTCAGAAGTTGTAGGGAAGAACATGGCCAAGGGCAGCGTTGTTGTCTACGAAAGCACCGTCTGGCCGGGCTGCACTGAGGAGGTCTGTCTCCCAATCTTGGAGAAGGAATCTGGCATGAAGCTTGGCAATTTCGGCCTTGGCTACAGCCCGGAGAGGATAAATCCCGGCGACAAAGGCCACAGGCTCACAAGCATAGTCAAGGTTGTTTCAGGCAATGACAACAAGACATTAGACAAGGTTGCGGAAGTTTACAGCTCAATAATAACTGCCGGCATCCATAAGGCTTCTTCAATTAAGGTGGCGGAAGCAGCAAAAGTGATAGAGAACATACAAAGGGATCTTAACATAGCATTGATGAACGAGCTATCAATAATATTCGACAGGATGGGCATCGACACAAGAGAGGTTATCGATGCAGCCGCCACAAAATGGAACTTCCACAAATACACGCCAGGCCTTGTCGGCGGCCACTGCATTGGTGTTGACCCCTATTATCTGACATACAAAGCACAAGAGCTTGGCTATCATCCTGAAGTCATACTTGCGGGAAGAAGGATCAATGACAATATGCACAAGACTGTAGCATTGAAAGTCATCAAAGCATTGAACAATGCAGGCAAAGTGCCGAACAAGTCAAAAATCTTGATATTGGGCCTCACTTTTAAGGAAGATGTCAATGATTCCAGAAATAGCAGGACACGCTTCTTGATCAAGGAACTGAAGGAATATGGCGCAGAGCTTGTTGCCTTCGACCCTTACCTCACACAAGAGGAAATAGACCATGAGGGTTTTGGAGTTAAAAACTTACCTTTAGACAAAGTGGGCAAGGTCGACTGTATAATCATGGCAGCCCCCCACAAAGAATTTGTCAAGGACGGCATATCAAAGTTTGATAAATTTTTCACAGGAAAGAAGATTTTCATTGATGTCAAGGGATATTTTGACAGGAAAGAGGCCCTGAAGAATGGTTTTATCTACATCAGCCTATAATACTGAAGCTCCAAACGGCAAAGCATCCGGCTGAAAAAATCTTCTATAATCCAAGGATTCTGGTCAATTAGGTTTACCAAAAGATATTTAAATGGTCGACTAAACACATGTTATTATATAATAGGGTGTTGGGTGGTCATTGTGGGAAATCCAAAAGTGGTTATACTCTGCGGCGGTGCGGGAACACGCCTGCGTGAAGAGACAGAATTTAAGCCGAAGCCTATGGTATCGATAGGCGGCAAGCCGATTCTTGTGCATATAATGGAGATATATGCTAGCCATGGCTTCAAGGATTTTATCTTATGCCTGGGATACAAAGGCGACATGATAAAAGACTATTTCCTGAACTATTATTGGACAGTCAACGATTTCTCTTTGGACTTGAGCTCTGACAAGGATGCCATGACAAGGCATACGCGCAAAAACCATGATTTCAACATCACTTTTGTCGATACAGGGGAAGAGACACAGACGGGTGGCAGGGTGAAGCAGATCGAGAAATACATAGACACTGATGATTTTATGCTCACATACGGAGATGGCGTGTCAGATGTCAACATAAAGGAGTTATGGGAATTCCATAAAAAGCACAACAAGATAGGCACTTTGACAGGCGTCCACCCATGGTCAAAATATGGCGTCGTGAATGTTGATCCTGAAGGCACAGTGCTGAAGTTCAGAGAAAAGCCGATATTGAAAGACTGGATTAACGGAGGCTTTTTTGTCTTTAAGAAAGAGATATTCAGCCTGCTCAAGGAAGACTGCATGCTGGAGAAAGAGCCGTTCGAAAAAATGGCGAAAGACAGGCAGATAGTGCTCTACAAGCATGAGGGTTTTTGGCACTGCATGGATACTTATAAGGACTTCCAGGACCTCAACAAAATCTGGAACAGCGGCCAAGTCCCCTGGATCAAAAGGTAGCAATATGGACTTTGATGGTTTTTTTAAGGGCAAGAAAGTCCTTGTTACCGGCCATACCGGCTTCAAGGGAGCATGGCTCAGCATATGGCTCAATGAGCTTGGGGCTGAGGTCATAGGATATGCGCTCGATCCCATATATGAGAAAAGCCTGTTCGAGCTTTCTAAGCTTGGGGAGAGGATCACCAGCGTAATAGGTGACATACGCGACATAGAGCATCTGGATTCTGTCTTCAGGAAATATAATCCTGACATAGTCATCCATCTCGCTGCGCAGGCCATCGTCAGGCGCTCTTATGACATCCCAAGAGAGACTTTCGAGACCAATATCATGGGGACGATAAATATCATAGAATGCTCAAGGAAGCATAACATCAAGTCTGTCGTCCTGATAACGAGCGACAAATGCTATAAGAACGTGGAGAAAGATGAAGGATATGTGGAGACTGATGCTTTCAGCGACATGGACCCATACAGCTGCAGCAAAGGCTGCGCCGAGATGGTGGCAGCATCCTACAGGAACTCCTTTGGCATGAGGATCGCGACAACAAGAGCGGGAAATGTGATAGGCGGCGGCGACTGGGCTTCAGACAGGCTCATCCCTGATGTGATGAGGTGCCTCGAGAGAGGATCTGAGATAATCATAAGGAGCCCAGATTCCATAAGGCCATGGCAGTTCGTCCTCGAGCCACTGTCAGGGTATTTGATGATAGCGAAAAAGCAGTATGAAGGCGAGAACCTGAGTTCAGGCTGGAATTTCGGCCCGGAAAAAGAGAACAGGATTCCGGTGATAAAGCTCATAGAGATAATGGTGAAGAAGTGGGGTTCAGGGAAGATTGTCATCAAAGGGGATGATTCAAAGAAACACGAATCCAAGCTCCTCCACCTTGACTGCACGAAAGCAAAGACAAGGCTCGGATGGAAGCCAAAGCTGCGGATTGAAGAGGCTCTAGATTACATAGTGAGATGGTACAAAGATTACAAAAGCTCTGATGTGTATGATCTTTGCGTCGGGCAGATAAAAAAATTTGGTGGCCACAATGATTGAAGGCGTTATCGTGAAGAAGCTTGATGTCCTCCAGAATGATGAGGGGAAGATGATGAGGATGATTAAGTCGACAGATTCAGATTTCAATGGCTTCGGCGAAATCTATTTCTCTCTGGTCTACCCAGGAAAGATAAAGGGATGGCACAAGAGCAATAAGGCGACCAAGAGATATGCTGTTGTTGAAGGCAACATAACCCTAGTACTTTTTGACGGGAAAAACATCGAGGAAATAAATATTGGCGAAAAGAATTATTGCCTTGTCACAATCCCTCCAGGCATATGGAGCAGCTTCTGTTCTCTCGACGGGAAAAAAGCCATCGTCGCAGACCTTCTTGACTTTCCATTTGACAAAAAAGATGCAGAGAAGATAAGCCCATTCTCATTGACTGATTATTGGAAGGAAAAATCGCTATGAATGTTCTTGTTACGGGCAGCCAAGGCTACCTTGGGATGATGGTCTCAAAGTCCATGGCAGATTCAGGACTTAATGTGAGGAGCCTCGGCCTTTCAATTCCGGGGAAAATCCCGAAAGGATACGAAAATATAGATTTCCGCGCCGGCGACATAACCTCGGAAGGGGACATGATGTCAGCATGCGATAAGATTGATGTCGTTATTCATCTTGCGGCGATGGACAGGGAAGCGTGCTCAAAGAATCCTGAGATGGCCGCGAAAGTGAACGGCCTCGGGACAAAGAATGTGCTGAGCGCCTCAAAAGCGAGAAAAGTCAAGCTTCTCATATACATCTCTTCAATCCATGTTTATGGTAGCCCGTCAGGCATTGTCGATGAATCAACAGCCACGTCGCCAAAAGACGATTACGCGGCTACAAAGCTCCTCGGTGAGAAATATTGCCTCATGGACTGGGAAGGCCTCAACACGGCCATCCTGAGGCTTTCCAATGTTTTTGGCCATTCAGAATCTGGCAAGGGAAAGAATCTACTGGTCAACGATCTCTGCCTTCAGTGCTTCAGCAGCCGGAAGATGGTGTTGAAGACAAGCGGGCTGCAGAAAAGGAATTTTGTGTCGATAAACGATGTCATCGGAGCCATCAGGATAATCATGGATGCTCCGGATGAGAAGATCAATAGGAAAATTTTCAATGTCGGCGGGAGCGAGACATTGTCTGTCATAGATATCACAAGGAAAGTTGCGCAAGTCTATGAGAAAATGTATGATAAGAAGCCGGAAATCATCGTTTCGTCCCAAAGCCCGGCGCATCACGATTTTGTCCTCAATTTTGACGCGATAAAGATGCTGGGATACAAGCCCGGGCAGAAGATTGATGGAGAGATAGAGAATATTTTCACAGCTATCGAAAAAGGTGGATATAGATGACGCGGCTCATGGTATTTATCCCTGCATATAAGGCCGAGAATACAGTATGTTCGGTCATTGACAGGATCCCGAAAGATGTGCTGAAGAGATGCACCAAGATAGTGGTTTCAGACAACAGCAGTCCAGTTGACCCGACCAAGATGCTGCAGGATTACAGAAAAAAGAAAAAGCTTGCGAAGCTCATCGTCGTGAGGCAGAAGAAGAACAGGCTCTACGGCGGGAATGAGAAATTCGGCTGCGATTATGCGGTGAAGCACGGTATGGATATAATAGTGATACTTCACGCCGATGGCCAGTATCCCCCGGAAGAGATAGCAAACCTCATAAGGCCCATTGAGGAAGGGAAAGCAAACCTTGTTGCAGGCTCGAGATTCCTCGGGAATCCGCTCAAGGGCGGTATGCCGAAATGGCGCTATCTTGGGAACATCCTTCTGACAAGATATGAGAACCTGACGACCGGACACAAGATGTCGGAATGGCATTCTGGCTTCAGGGCATATGACTGCAAGATTCTTAGGGAGATCCCATTCAGGAAATGCGTCGATGGCTATGAGTGGACTACAGATCTTCTGCTCCTGTTCATAATAAATCACAGCAGGATCAGCGAGGTTAGCATACCTACGCATTATGGCGAGGAATCCACAAGCCCGTCGCTGAAGAGGACTTTCCTGTACTTCATCTTTTCATGCCAGATAGCCACACTATTCTTCCTTGACAGGATAGGTATTATGCGCATAGAGAAATATCATTTCAAAGGCGGCAGGCGCTAAGGCTTCATGCGATCTGCGTAAATTATCCCCTGATAATACACGACTTCTTTCACGTCAACCTTGAATCCGTTGCTCGAAAGATAGGCAGCAAGCTTTTCCTTGCTATGTTTGCTTTTGAGCCCGAAATGCTCTGGCACATGGTATTCCATGATTATCCTGTCTATCTTGCTGAGCAGCTTCCTCGATGAGAATAGGATGCCATATTCAGATCCTTCACAGTCAAGTTTCAGGACATTGCACCTCTTTATCCTGTTCTCCTTGAAGATCCTGTCTAATGTTGTCGCTTTGACGCTCGTCTCCCTATTATACTTATGGTGCAAAGAGTTTTCCGCATAATTTATGTCGCTCACATAGAATTTGCATTCGCCGACATGCTTATCAACCGCCTTGTTGAAAAGATATATATTCTTAATCTTGCCGACATTCTTTTTCAATGTCAGGAAAGTGCTCGGAAAAGGCTCAAAAGAATATACCTTCCCCTTCTTCGCCAGCCTCGAGGCGTAGATGGAAAAGCTGCCTATGTGCGCGCCAATGTCAATGATAACATCGTCCTTGCCGATTCTGCATCTGCCGTACTGCTCATGGTAAATTGTCTCGAAGACCATGCCGACATCAGTTATCTTCGTGGGCAGAGTATCGGTCCTGATGTTGAACTTCAGGCTGTCGATGCTTATGACTTTCCTGCTGTTGGTCAGCCAGAACGATAGCCAGAAAGCCGGGCCGAAAGTCATAAGGGTGCTGAACAGGAGGTCGGACACAAAATGGGCCCTATGCAGCTGTTTTGCCAGGTACCAATATGCCTCCTTTATGGGCATCATGTCCTCCCTAAAAATCTAAATTCCATCATATCGCGCGGGAAGCCACGGTTTATAAAGTTTGTGCAAGCCTACGCTCAGGTAAGAATCATGGCAGCACAATCTTGCTGCAGTCGCCTATCTTATAGACGCTTATGCTGTAATCCCCTTTGTTGTAGATGAAATTGCCTGTGTTGATCGACTTTGTGCCGAGCAGCTCAACGCCATTCTGCCGCCTGAAATCTTCAGCCTTGGCCAGCTTCCTGGTTCCGGCCTCGACAAAATAGCATTCCTCCCATCTTCTCGCCACCTTGGTGAAATTAAAATAGCGGTCAGTGCTCTGGATCCTGTCGGTCATGATGATGTCCCTCTCACCAAAGCTTGAATGGAAGATGTTTTTTCCTTCATCTGCAAGGATTATGTTGGCGTTTGCAGGCGTGCTGCTGTACATGAATCTGCTCATCTCAAAGTCCGCCTTTGAGTTAGTGTAATGGGTGTATGACATCAGGCTTCCAAAGATGAAGAAAAATAAGACCAGGACAATGAAAACGGCGTTCCAGATCTTCTCGCTGGCCTTAAACTTATTCTTCATGTATCCAAGTTCATTTGAATACACGATGAGAAGCATAGGGAAGATGACAAGCATATATCTTAGCCCCGTGACCCAGCCGGAAAAATCGAACCTGAGGCTTGGGCCTATTGTTATCGAATAAAACAGCATCATGAGCCATATGCTGGCTTTGAACTGCTTCATCTCATTCGGATTTTTGCCTGAGAAGCTGTAGAAAAGCGCAACGGCGCAGAGAGGCAGGAGCAGTGAGAACCATATAAGATAAGTGAACAGCCTGCCGAATATATGGGTGATATTGAGGTCGAAAGGATTTATAATATAGGAATAGCCAAGCTTGAAGATGGATCCGAAGATATGGTTGTTGTAATAGAGGATGAAGCAAAGGACAAGGAGAAAAGGAAGCGCAAAAAGCGCCCTATTTGTTTTAAATCCGCGCCATGACCTGTTTTTTAGTACAATATATGATTGGTAAATGAAAAGCGGCAGCAGCAAGATCACATTCTGGTATCTGACAAGCACAAGAGCGGCGAAGAATATGCTGGAAGCGACAATGTCCTTTCTTCTGAGCTTCAGGAAGCTCTCTTTTGTGAAGAAATATGCTCCTGCGGTGAAAAGGAACATAGAGAGGAAATCAGAGAAGATGTAGTGTGAGAATATCATGGTGAACGGATTGAAAAGGTAAAGTAGAGAGTATTTGTCATTGATCTTATATCTTCTCATCAGGAGCACGACAAACAGGAAAGTGAGCATATGCAGGAGAGGGCCAGTCAGGAACTGGAATCTAAATCCAAATAGCAAAAAAGGCGCTAAAAATATAGCGTTTCCAGGAGAGTATTGGGAAACTGAATATTTTCCATCTATTACAATAAAATTGCCGGTGTCGTTTAAGTTGCTGTTCCTCAGCCTTAGATGGAGCATATCCTGGGCCTGCTGCGAATACATCTGCTCATCATTGACAAGGAATATGCTTGGATAAAAGATAAGATATACCAAGAGATAGGCCAAACCGAGCAAAATAAGAGTCCTGTTTTTCATTTTGCCCAGGTCAGATTTGCATCTTTAATAAATTAATCTTTCTTGATAGGTCAATGAACTTTATATTCAAAAGATTTATAAACATATTGGGATAATCAGGATGGGGTTGATTATGGAAATACAGGGAGTAAAAATCAAGAAATTGGTCAAGCACTG
The DNA here is from genome assembly GCA_020052545.1 of archaeon. GTDB lineage: Archaea > Nanobdellota > Nanobdellia > Woesearchaeales > JAGVOV01 > JAGVOV01. The sequence continues at coordinate 10,444 of JAGVOV010000035.1, forward strand.
CGACGACCGCGGCTTCTTTGCAGAGATTCTGAGAGATGATGACAAGCTGCTGAAAAGGTTCGGGCAGACCTCTTATACTGAGACCCATCCTGGGGTCATAAAGGCTTTCCATTACCACAAGAAGCAGGACGACCTATGGTTTGTGGCTTCAGGCATGGCACAAGTTGTGCTTCATGACTTAAGGGCAAAATCAAAGACATATGGCATGACACAGGTGATATATGCAGGCAGTGATAACCCCTGCTTGATAACGATACCAAAAGGCGTGGCTCATGGCTATAAGGTTCTTGGCCACAAGCCGGTGTGCCTCTTTTACCACACGACCATGAGCTACAAGGCCAAGGACCCTGACGAATACAGGATTCCGTATAATTCCAAGGAAATAAACTTCGATTGGAGCATAAAACACAGATGAAATCTATCCTTGTCACAGGCGGCTCTGGATTCATGGGGTCTTCTTTTGTCAGATACATACTGGATAAATATGATTGCAAAGTGGCCAACCTTGATATATTGACATATGCGGGGAACAAAGAGAACCTGAGAAGTGTCGAGAGAAACAGGAACTACAAATTCTACAAAGGCGATATCTGCGACACAAAACTAGTCAGCAGGATTGTGGAGAAGGACAAGACTGACACCATAGTCCATTTTGCCGCGGAAAGCCATGTGGACAGGAGCATCGATAACTCATCTGTCTTCATCAGGACAAACGTGCAGGGGACTCATTCGCTGCTTGAGGTGGCGAGGAAGCACCGGCTGAGGTTCCATCATATATCCACAGACGAGGTTTTCGGAGCACTCGGCAGCAAGGGAAAATTCAATGAAAAAACGCCTTACGACCCAAGAAGCCCATATTCCGCATCCAAGGCTGCTTCAGACCATCTTGTGAGGGCATATTTTCATACTCATAATGTCGCTGCCACAATCAGCAACAGCTCGAACAATTATGGACATTATCAGTATCCGGAAAAATTAATCCCTCTTGCCGTGACAAACCTCATTGAAGGAAAAAAAATCCCGATATACGGAAGAGGCCTCAATGTCAGGGATTGGCTGTATGTAGAAGACCACAGTATGGCAATAGACACCATACTGAACAAAGGGAAAATTGGTGAGACATATTGCCTCGGCGGGAACTCTGAGAGAAGGAACATAGATATAGCAAGAGCGATATTGAAAGAATTTGGTCTTGGCGATGACCAGATAAATTATGTGGCTGACAGGCCTGGGCACGATTTCAGGTATTCAATAGATTTCTCAAAGATAAGGAAAGAGCTTGGCTGGAAGCCTGAGAAGATATTTGAGCAGGGTTTGAGGCGGACAGTAAGATGGTACAGGGAAAACAGGCAATGGTGGGGAAAGCTGAAACATGATAATTTTACTAGGAAATAAAGGCATGCTTGCCCATCAGCTCAGGAACTTCTTCAGTTTCGATCTTGAATTTGACAAGGATAGTCTTGACATAGCAGATGCCGAGGCGGTGAAAGAGGCTTTCAGCAGGATAAAACCTACAATCGTGATTAATGCCGCCGGCTACACGAATGTGGACGGCGCTGAAGACAACAAGGAAGCTGCGCTCACGGCCAATTATGCCGGTGTCAGGAATATCGTGGACAACCTGGGCGATGCGATATTGGTGCATTATAGCACAGACTATGTATTTGACGGAAGCAAAAAAGAGGGTTATGATGAGGGCGACATCCAAAATCCGATAAACTATTACGGCTTTTCCAAAGCGGAAGGGGAAAGGTACATAATCAAAAACTGCAAAAAATACTATTTAATAAGGACTTCATGGCTGTTCGGCGAGAACGGAAAGAATTTTGTTGATACTATTAATGGCCTGAAAAGCCACCCAAAAGTTGTCAATGACCAGTTTGGCAGGCCCACTTACACAAAAGACCTGGCTATGGCGACCAAAGCTTTGATGGCAGAGCCATTTGGAATTTATCATATCACCAATTCTGGCTCCTGCACCTGGTTTGATTTTGCCAAAGCCATCAGGGAGGATGCGATGCCATGCTCTTCTGAGGAATATCCACAGAAGGCAAAGAGGCCTAAGTATTCAATCCTTAACAACAACAAAACGAAAGAATTAAGAAGTTGGCAGGAAGCCTTGAAAGAGTTCATGCGATGAAAGGAATCATATTGGCTGGAGGCACGGGTAGCAGGCTTGATCCATGCACTCGTGTGACCAATAAGCATCTTCTTCCTGTGTATGACAAGCCGATGATTCTCTATCCGCTGCAGACACTGATCAATGCCGGAATAAAAGAGGTAATGATAGTCTCCGGAAAAGGCCATGCTGGGCACTTTCTTGAGCTGCTTGGCTCAGGGAAAGATTACGGGATAAAGCTGAGCTATGCCGTGCAGGAAAAAGCTGGGGGAATAGCCGAGGCTCTTGGCCTTTGCGAGGATTTCGCAGACAATGAGAATGTGGTGGTGATACTCGGCGACAACATATTCCAGGACCATTTTGATTTCTCTGGCTTCAGGAAGGGCGCAAGGATACACCTGAAAAAAGTGGAGGATCCTGAAAGATTTGGGGTCGCAGAGCTCAAGGCCGATAAGGTGGTCAAGATCGAGGAGAAGCCGAAGAAGCCGAAGACCAATTATGCTGTCACGGGCCTATACCTCTATGATGCGCAGGTATTTGACAGGATAAAGAGGCTGAAGCCTTCAGGCAGAGGGGAGCTTGAGATCACAGATGTGAACAATTCATATGTGAATGCGAATTCTATGGATGCGCAATTTGTCAAAGGCTACTGGACAGATGCAGGCACTTTTGAGAGCCTCTTCAAGGCAGCAGAGCTTGTGAAGAAAACCAGGAAGTAGTCTATGCAAAAAGTCCTCAGATGCGACCTTTGCGGCGGCAAAAGTTTCAGGATCCTTCTGGATGGGATGACCGATAGGCTGCACAAGGCAGACAACAGGAGATTCAATCTGAAGGAATGCAGCGGATGCGGTCTGGTCTTCGTGGATCCAAGGCTGTCCACTCCGCAAGAATTTACCAGGTACTACCCGAGAAATTACTATTCCTATTCTTCCAGCAGCAAGGATGGTTTCGCCGACAGGGCAGCCCTTTTCCTGTACGGCCTTTTCTATGATGATAATAACCGGCTGAATCCCCTGAGATTCCTCCTCTATCCGGTGTCTTTGTTTGTCAGAGGCACAAAGATAGCCAAAGGGGCAAAGATACTTGACATCGGCGGCGGCAGCGGATTCTTCCTTGAAAGGATGCGCAGCTTCGGGATGCAGCCTTACTGCATCGAGCCGGGAAAAGAAGGCTATCTTGCATGCAAAAAAAAGGGCATCAAGGCCTGGAACAAAGAAGTGTTTGATATAGGGTTCAAAAAGGATTTCTTTGACGTGATAACGATAAACTCTGTGCTGGAGCATGTGGCTTATGTTGAGAAGACGATACACGAATGCAGAAGGATACTCAAGAAAGATGGTACCCTTATAGTGCAGGTGCCCAACACGAAAGGGCTCTCTTCAAGATTTTTCGGGAGGCACTGGGCAGAATGGGATGTGCCGAGGCACCTTACGAATTTCAGCAAAGACAATGTTATCAGATACATGGAGGAAGCGGGCCTTGAGATAACAAGGATAAGGAACACGGGCTCCCATTTCCAGTTCACACAGAGCA
>JAGVOV010000120.1 GCA_020052545.1 archaeon
AATTCGTTCGCCACGTATTTTTTATTTTTCTTAGAAGAAAAAGATTGCGTCCCTCGGTCTAAAGACCGAGGTCAAATCGACCGATTAATTTATAAAGATAAAGATTTCTTGTATTCATATTACAATGGGTATTTCAGTTGTTATAAGCACTAAGGACAGGCCCGAGCATCTTAAGAAATGTTTGAGTTCTCTGATAGGACAGGTGAAGGCCCCAAAGGAGATCATCGTCATAGATGACAGCGGAAACAATGCGGATTTGCACAAGATGCTGGAAGATGAGCTCAAGGTTGCTGCGAAGGAAGAAATAGATATCATAATAGCTCATAACAGGGCAAATAGTGGGATTGTCGCTTCGAGGAACACAGGTATAAGGATAGCCTCCGGCAGCATCGTCGCCTTCATCGACGACGATGGATATGCAGACAAGAACTGGCTCAAAGAGCTCTTGAAGAGCTATTCGAGGTGTGATGTGATAGGGGTCGGTGGCCCAGTGATAGAGAAAGGGAGGAAAATAATACCTCCAAATAGGAAGGTTAAGCAGGTCGTCTTCATCAGGAACGGCGCCGTTTTTACAAAGACAAGGATACTGCTCAAGAAGCAGATAAAGCTGCTGCCGAAGACGAAAGTGAAATTCCTTCAGGGCGGGAACATGTCCTTCAGGAGAGGCGCTCTGCTTGAGATCAATGGGGCTGATAGGAACATAATCGGTAACTTCTACAGAGAAGAGACTGACCTTGGCCTGAGCATATCGAAGAATGGTAAGCTTATATTTGATCCTAAGGCAGTGACATTCCATAACACGGCAAAATCTGGCGGATGCAGAAACGTTCTGGACATTGATAAGTACATTTACTATGTATTCAGGAACACAACATACATGTTCTTCAAGCACTTCGGCTCCAAGAAGGCATTCTCGTTCACCGTGCATGGCCTTAAGAGGCATTTCAGGCTGCTGAAGAAGAATAACACGGGGCTGACAAGGGATTACCTAAAATCTAAGAAGGCTTTTAGGCTGGTGATTGCCGCAATATTCGGGTCTGCTATAGGGTTCTTCAGATGGCTCCGCGTTAGGTCGAAGAAGCTTGACCTCTTCTGCAGTCCAGTCTCAGACGTTCTTTGCTTTAGGATGATGCTCATCGGGGGGACCATTAAGCTCATACAAATGGACGAAAAAACTCACGCAATCAGGAAGCTTCTCGGCCTCTAAGATGACAGAGGTTGCCGAATTCTGGGATTCTGTATCGCATCATTACAGGAAGAAGCAGTGGGAGAAAGATGCGATATCAAGGTTTGATTTCAGACTCACCAGGAAAGCCCTCGTTAGCAGCCTCAAGCCTTCCAAAACTGATTCGATATTGGAGATTGGCTGTGGTCCGGGCAAGTGGAGCAAGGAGATCGCAGGAAGATGCAAGAGGCTTGTGGCCATTGATGTGTCCGCAAAGATGATAGAGAACGCAAGAGCCTACTGCAACAGGAAGAATGCCTCTTTTTTGCATGGAGATTTCACCAAGTCTAGCATAAAGGGGAAGTTCGACAAGATATTTGCGGTCAGGGTTATCGAGTATTCCGAGGACAAGGAAAAGTTTGCCAGGAAAGCAGGATCATTGCTGAAAGATGGAGGCATCCTGGTGATAATCACAAAAAGCAAGCCATGCCTTTGGGATCTTACAGAGAATGTCAAGGGTTTCTGGCAGGAGAAGATACATTACAGGAAGATGGAGAAGATTCTCTCCGAAAATGGTTTTCATGATGTATCTTCTAAACCAATCATAATAAGGCTTCCAATATTCAAACGCGGCAACAGGGAATTCCCGCTGGTTGGGAGGAAGAATGAAGGCAGGGTTCTCAGATATTTTGAAGAGAAGTCCATGAAAGCTTCCAATTCCAAAGGGATCAAGAAAAAGGCATTTATGCTCCTGTCGGAAAGCTATATTATAAGTGCAAAAAAGAAAAGATGAGGATCACTCCTCCACTGCTTCCTCTTCCTTCAGGCCTTTTCTCTGCCTGATCTGGCCTATGATCTTGCCCTGTAATTCTTCAGGCAGCTTGTCATAGCTCTGGTCTACGACAAAAAACGAGCCTCTTCCGGCTGTCGCGCTCCTAAGCGTCGAGGAAAGCCCGAACATCTCTCCCACAGGCAGTTTGCCTATGACGGTTATGTGCTCGCCTTCCTGCTGCATGTCCAGAAGCTGTCCGCGTTTATTGGCAATGAGCTTTGAGATCTCTCCCATGAATTCCAATGGGGCTTCAAAGCGCATCGTCTGTATCGGTTCATACATTGAAGGACGGGCCATCATCATAGCTGCTCTTATGCCTTCTCTCACTGCAGGATATACTTGTGCCGGTCCACGGTGGATGGCATCCTCATGGAGCTTTAGATCCGTCAATGTCACTTTGACGCCGATGCAAGGTTCCCTGGCTAATGGACCTGAGCCCATCACATCTTCGAACATGTCCTGGATCATCTCCATCACTTCACCAAGGTGCACCTGCCCCCTGGTGGATTCTGTCATCAAGTTCCCTTTGAAGACATCCTTCACGGAATCTGCCTGTTTCGTCTCCATGCCGCATTCGACAAATTTGTCGCGCAGCTTCAGGTCCTTCTTCTTTATCCTCATCTCTGGGATGTCGCCTGCCTTTATCGCAGTCCTCATCGCGTCGCTAAGAGGTTCAACCTTGAAATAGAACTTGTTGTGCTTGTTCGGAGATTTTCCCTCGGCTTCCTGCTGCGAAGCCTTTGTTATGGTCTCTCTGTAAACGACAATAGGAGCAGATGTTTTCACTTCAACTCCTTTCTCGGTCCTTATCCTGTTCTCTATGACCTCAAGATGCAATTCGCCCATTCCTGACATCAAATGCTCGCCGGTCTCTTCATCTATCTGCACCTTGATTGATGGATCCTCCTTGACGATTTTCCTCATGACCTCGATCAGTTTTGGGAGGTCAGCAGGATTCTTCGCTTCGATCGCCTTGGTTATCACAGGCTCAAAGATGTGTGTCAGCTGCTCGAATGGCTCTATCGGGGCGGAACTTATGGTCTCGCCCGGGAAAGCCCTTATTCCGGCAACTCCTATTATATTGCCGCAAGCGACATTGTCAACAATCTCTTTCTTCGGGCCATTGTAGATGAATATCTGCTGCACCCTCAGATGCTGCTTGGCCCTGTTTAGATAAACTTCTGCTCCTTTCGTAACAGTCCCTGAAAACAAGCGGCCAGCGCTTATCTCTCCAGCTTGAGGATCGACAACAACTTTTGTTATCACAAAAGCTAATGGCCCAGAGGAATCACATGTCATCAATGCTTTTCCCTCGACGCTTTCTAGGTCTCCATGCCATATCTTCGGGATCCTGTATATCTGAGCCTGCTTCGGATCAGGGTGATGCTTTATTACCATGTTCAGCACAACTTTATGTAAAGGAGCTTTCTTTGCTATCTCCTTGTAGCTTCCGCCGCTCTGGTATGAATCAATGACATCCTTGAATGTTATCCCTGTCTTCTGCATATATGGGACTGACAGCGCCCAATTGTTGAAAGCGCTTCCAAAGGCAACACTTCCTTCCTGCACGTTTACATTCCATTTTCCCTTGAACTCTTCTGGGGAGATTGAATCTATAAATCTGTTGACGCTCGCGATTATCGCGATGAAGCGCTCCTGCATCTGCTCTGGGGTAAGCTGCAATTCCTTTATCAGCCTGTCAACCTTGTTGATGAACAACACTGGCTTCACTCTTTCCCTCAATGCCTGCTTCAAAACAGTCTCTGTCTGCGGCATCATGCCTTCGACACAATCAACAAGGACTATAGTTCCGTCGACTGCCCTCATGGCTCTTGTCACATCGCCGCCGAAATCTACGTGGCCTGGCGTGTCGATAAGGTTGATTAAGTATTCCTGGCCATCAACTTCATGCACCATGCTGACGTTCGCTGAATCTATCGTTATGCCTCTCTCTATCTCATCTTCATGGAAATCCATCACTAGCTGCTTTCCGGCAAGATCTTCCGATATCATGCCCGCTCCTGCGAGCAAATTGTCTGTGAATGTCGTCTTTCCGTGGTCGATGTGCGCTGATGTGCAGATGTTCCTGATATGCTGCGGATTTGACATGAGGCGCATTACCCTGTCAACCATTTTTTCTCCCATTTTATTACCTCAAAGTGTGTGTGCTTCATGCACTGTCTTGTAGCTGTGCAGCTCTTCAGGCTTGAACCATAAAGGAACTTCCTTCTGAGCATCTTTTAGATCGCCAGATGCATGGACGAGATTCCTGCCGCCGAAGCCGCGCTTTGTCGCATAGCCCATGCTGATAGGAGAGAAATCGCCTCTTATCGTGCCTGGCTGAGCTCTGTGCGGAGATGTTGGGCCAACTATTTTCCTAACGACCTGCACTGCGTGGACGCCTTCTATCACCATAGCCACAACTGGGCCTTCTGTGCTGAATCTTATCAAATCTTCATACACTTCTTTGCCCAGCACATGCTTCTCCTTGTCTGTCTTTATGCCAAGCTCTTCGAAATCTTTCATAGATTTTTCTCCGAGTATCGGCACCAAGATGCCTTCATCATAATGCTTCATGGCAAATTCGCGGTCCATCCAGACCATTTTCATGCCGACCATCTTTAGGCCAGCATCCTCGAATCTTGTCACTACTTTGCCCACGAGGCTTCTCTGCACCCCATCAGGCTTGACTAAAACTAGAGTCCTTTCAATCATTCTTACCACCCTGCTTGAAGCGCTTGAATTCCTCAGTCCAGCCAGTCTCTCTGGCCTTCCTGCCAAGCTTGTTGTTGTTCTTCTCGCATTTGTTGCTGCAGAAGTACAGGATCTTGCCGTCAACCTTGACGAACATCTTTCCCGTGCCCCTGCTTATCGCCTTTCCGCAAAAACTACAGTTTACCATTGTGATTCACCTTAAACCGTGCCTCGGCCGCCCTTGCTGAGCTGCTTGGCCTCGATCTCTGTCTCTCGCAACATCAACATGTCGCCTACCTGGACAGGGCCTTTGACATTCCTTCTCAATATCTTGTTTGCGTCTCTCCCTTCCTGAATCTTGCATCTCACTTGCGTGACTTCTCCCTGGCTGCCTGTCCTTCCGATTATTTCCTCGACTCTTGCCGGGAACGCCATCGAAAATATTACAGAGCCTTTCTGCTCCTGCTGCCCTGGCTGCTCATCTCTCTTGTCTCTTGTGAGCCTTTTCTTGCCTTCTTCCTGCTTCTCTGCCATATTAATCACTGCTCTGCTAGCTGCTTGATAAGATTCTTGGCTTCACCCTCTTCAATAACAACAACTGCGCCTGTTCCTACCTCAAGACCTGCTGCCGCGCCGAGCTCTTCCTTGCTCGCAACCTGGAAGCATGGCACATTCTTTTCCTTGCAAAGCAAAGGAAGATGCATTATGATCTCTGCCGGCTGCACGTTCTTCGCAACCGCAACTAATTTTGCCTGTCCTCTCTCGATAATCTTTGTGACTTCATTCGTGCCTTTCTTTATCTTGCCCGTGTTCCTAGCTACCTCTATTGCCTCGTATACCTTATCGTCTGCACTTGCCATTTTATTCCTCCTGAAGTAGAATTACTACCTCACTCAGCCTTTTCAGGCCTCATCATTCATTGGTAAGTTTTGGGAAGAATACTGGGTTTATAAATGTTGCGCAGCGACATTTATACCAAGAAGTTAGCTTATTGATACTTGCCTATCTCCCTTGAGACAACGCCGCGGACATTCTCGCTCACCGGGATATAGAGGCAGGCCATCCATGGCGCCATCGGCACTTTCGGATTCAGGAAGAGCATCTTGTTCATGGCGATGAGCGCGTTGTAATACACCCTTTCTCCCCTCCTCATGCTTTGTATAGGGTCTCCGTTAAAGACTATTTTTGACGAGCCAGTAATCCTTGTCGGGAGATAGAACAGCTGATCGATTGAATAATTCTGCATCTCATCTGCTATTATCGTGGTGAAAGCGTGCGTGTCACCAGTCTCGAAATTGACAGGATTGACATTGATGACTTTTTTTTCCATCATCTCTTCCAGCTTTTGATCGTCTCTGCTGCCGATGACCTGTTTCAGATTCTTATATACTGGCCTTGCTATAGGCTCCATTTTTTCTGATTGGCCACCAGGCAAGAAACCCATAGTATCTCCAAGCTCCTGCAGGGGCCTGAAAACGACAATATAATCTGTGAATCTGTTTGATGATTTCTTCATGCCTATCTCCGGATTGTAGTCAGGGAACAACTTTCTTATGTGATCCTCTGAAACATGCCTCATCGGCTCGTTCAACAGCTGCCAGCCAAAACCGTATGTGACGACGCTCTTGCCGGTCCCATGACCGCCCCAGACAAAACTTAAATCGGCGCCTGACATAAGGATCTCAAAAGTTGCCCTCTGAAACCTGTTCTGCGGCTTTATCGCGCCAAAATGCACACTTTGGCTCGTGAAAAGCTCCTGGATCCTCTGCGGATGGTTCCATTTTATCACCCTACTTTGATAGGGGTCAAGGCGCAGATTGAAAAGCTCCTTTCCTGCATATTGATCGATGAATATTATCTCGTTCGGTTTGAGCTTCTTGCCATCAAGGTCTTCTATCTCTCTTGGGTCCAAGTAGCCTTGCTTCCCAAGCTTATCCATGATCTTCAGGAGCTTCTGCATCTGCTCATCTGACTGGGGTGACAGGACGTGGCCTGACAGCACTTCTGCGTCTTTTTCATCGTCAAAATCGAATCCATGCGCTATCCAGCTGCGCCAGCCGAAATGAAGCTGGGAGATGGAGCCGACAGAGACATCATGCCATGGATTGGCCTCAACGCCATGGCGCCTTGATTTGGAAAGTATATGAGAATCTAAAGTCACAAGCTCAAAATCCATCTTCGGAACTTTATCCCTTATCTGCCTGGCAACGTCAAATATATATTTTCTGTAGCCTATCTCACTCTTAAGCCCTTCAGGCGGCAAACTCACCGGATCATTTTCTTTGGGTATCACATAAACCCATTTGTTCTCAGATATTTTGGCAAGGCCAGTCACTTGCTTGTCATACTTCAGGTCTGAAAGGACAGATGAAAGGACCTCAGAGTTCTCAGTGTGCCTCACCAGTGAAGGGTCGCCTTTAGAGCGCCTCTCAAGATTCAAAGGGATATAATCAAGCACTTCTTCTGTAGTTATGAGCATGACTTTTTTCTCGCCGCCTTTCACGAAAGTGTGCGGCTCAAGCGCCGTCGACGGGGCTTCGAGCAGGATGCTCTTGTCAATCAACTTTATGGTGCTGATAGAAAGTTCTGAAACTAAGTCGCTAAGACCCTTTCCATCTCCTTTTTTGTTAGCCATTTATTTTCCTTGTCTCTGCAAGCCTTCAAGCTCCTTCTTCGTCTCTTCTGCAAAAATCTTGAGCTGGTCCAGAATGGAATTGTATTCCCAGTAAACATTATGGTTGGTGCCCCTCATAGGGCCGAGCCTTGATCCGTATTTCCTGCTTCCATGATAAACAGTCTTTCCTAATTCTATGAGGAATGACTGTTGCAGCCATTCTGCCCTCTCATTCTTTGGCATCTGGTTCTCATCTATGTCCTTGGTCTTCTCTACGATAATCTGATCATTCATGTAAAGCAGATTTGAGACAGCTTCTTCTATTGTATTCGGCTCAAAATCAGTATCAAATCCGATTTCTGCAAGCTCGGCTGCTGCCTGCTCCAAAGGCTTGGAATCCGGAAGATCAGGAGAAAATGACAGATAAGTTTTCCTCATATAATCTATGAAATCTTTCTTTATGGCCTTCGCTCCCTCGCTTTCACGGCCTTCGAAGTTTGGAGGCGTGGATCTATAAACCCTTGTCAGCATCTTCTTTCTCGGAGCAGAAAGCGCGCCAAGGCAGAATATGACACCAGCATCATAATCGGTGAAAGAACGCTCCAGCTTGTCATTATAGACTAACTTTAGCTCATCTATTTTTGCCGCTATGTCAAAACCCATGGACCCACCAACAATTCCCGAAAAGGCAACCCTCTATAAATACCTTTTGATTTGTATTCTTTCAGCAATAGTAACACTATTATTGGCTTTTGACCGGCACGCTTCCTGCGATGGTGCCATATACATACGCTCTATATGCAAGATACTTTTCATGCATCGCCGGCACGAAGAGCGAAGCGTGCTCCGCAACATTCATGCCAACAATCTTGGTGAGTGCCTTTGCCTCGGCGCCATCGACCAATATGGTTGCTATATCCACCAAGTACAGCGCGTCATCGAAGCGCCTGGTTCTGAAAAGCTCCTTGACATGCCCCGTCAGGTCAATCTTTTCGCCATTGTAGACATTCAGCTTGGTGAGATCAAAAATCTTTCCTATCTCTGCCTGCGTCAATCTTCCTATTTTCGAAGTCTCTAAGTTTAATTTTGATATTTCGATTTCAAGTTCCATGTTTTCACCCTTTGTAGTTTTTAATTTGCTGAAAATTCAGAGGGCCCTCTTATGTAGCCGTCTGATGGTATGGCATATGCTACTTTATAGAGCATGTAAAGCGCTTCATATTCATCATTGAAGGGGTAATTTACGTAAGCAAGTTTTGCAACCTCAAGCAAGACTGCGGTCAGCCTTTTCTGCTCATCCCTGCTTCCGGAAAGTACCATTGCAGCGTTGACAAGCGTTATCGCGTCCAGATATTGGCCGCTGCTCACTTTCCCGCTGACTTTCTCTGTTATGTCAAAACCGACATCATTGCCGTCCCACCCCATCACTTTCAGCAGCTTTATCGGATTTACATCCAGCTGATTCCACTTTCCAAACACATCGTCAGTCCTCACAAACACTGTATCGATATGGTATGTTATCATCGAAATGTCGCACATTTTTATCACCCTTTGAGTTTTGTAGCGCGCAAAAAAGAACAAAAAATCAATTTAGCTAAATCTCAAGAAAAAGTCTTCAGCGACACGCCGCAAAATCACTCTTTGGCATAATCTATGCATTGCCCCTAGGTGATATAAATA
>JAGVOV010000057.1 GCA_020052545.1 archaeon
GAAGTTTGCTATCCCGCAAACCCGATAAAAACGGGTTTGCGTTATCATGAACTTGCTCATAGTATAGCTGGCTTTCAAATACCCTATTTATATCTTACGAAAAGATTCTGTCATTATCGAATGATTTTTATTCTTTTCCCAATCAATCTTTTTAACATCAACAAACCCTGTCAACAGATGCAGGAAAAGACGCTCATCATGATATGCCTTTTAGCAGCAGCTCTTGGGCTGCTGGCTCTTTTCTTTTTGCTGGAAAACTCGGGCTTTGATGAAGTCAGTGTAGAACAATTAAGCGCATTGGAAGATGGCAAGGTCGTGAGATTTTCCGGCAAGATAATCTCATTGCATGACCATAACAAATCAATCCAGCTCACAGTTATGCAGCCGATAACGGCGCAAGTAACCTTGTTCAAAGAAAAGGAGGATTATGGCTTTTCTATAAACGACACTTTGGAGATTACCGCCAAAAAGCAGGATGGGAAGATGATTGCCTTAAAGGTTGTCAGGAAATAAACACGTGGATCGATTTTGGATTTAAGGTATTTTATATTTCCTCAACCCTTAGTACGTTGACCAGTAATATTTTTCGCACTTCAGTCCTAATAACGTTTTTTCGTCACCCTGTTTTTTTCTTCTCTTTGGGACAGTGACAAAAGTTTTTAAATGTCGAGCGAAGATTAAGGCTTCATGGACGGGGAAAAATCTGGATTCAGCCTCCTTAGGAGATTCCACAGAGAAGAGCACAGGACAGAGAAAGACCAGGACATGCTTCTTGAGATGCTGAAGAGCAGCTCTGTACTGAAAGATTTTGTCGCGCAGCATCACGGCTACTGGAACAGCCAGGACTGGCAGCAGCTGCTTGAGAAATTGAGAAGCTTGGGATATGGCGGCCTCAATCTTGACAGCATCGGAAAACTGCTTGAAGAGGAAAAGAAAGTGTATCTTCAGAATCCTAAACCAGAAGCACAAGAACCGAAAGAGGAGTGGAAGCTTGAGCAGGACATGGAGAAAGTGGAAAGGCTGCTTATGGAAGAGAAAAAGCTGGAGCAGATAAAGCCGCCTCAAGGCACAGACTTGTCAAAGCTTGTCCCTTATGAGCATGTCGTCCAGAAGAAAATTCAGGATCTCTCTCTGGCTATATCTTTGCTCGAGAAGAACAAGCAGATTCTTGATGTCAAAGAGATTGAGGTTTATGACACGATAAAAGACATCAAGAGGCATAAGCAGATAATAGAGAAAGAGCAGGGCGAGCTGAAAAAGAAGATATCTGATATGGAATACAAGGAACTGAAGCTGATGGAAGCGACAGACAAAGTGAAGCAGAGAGAAGTTGAATTGATGCAGAAGGAGCAGGAGCTTGGAGAACTTGACAAATACTTGAAAGAGAAGGCAGACTTCCTTGTCAACAAAGAAAAACAAATTTTGGAGAGGGTCAACAGGCTCAAGGAAGAGATAAAGAATATCAGCCTTTGAAGAGAAAATAAGGAAAAAGTTTATACATACTCACTGGCGTTCGTAGCATAAAACTTCGCGAAAGTTTTATATATTCCGTATTCTAGTATACCAAATATGTCATTTATAAAGCAGAAATTGCTAATTTATGGTCTGATATTCTCTATCACAGCACCTTCTGCGCTGGCCGAAGTTGTCCCTGGCCTGGGCAAGGCTTTTGACGTCATATTCGGGCAGAAAGGCCTCAATGGGATTTTGCAGACAAAATATGGCTCATGGGGCATCTTATTGATTGCCTTCTACATATTGTTCCTGGCAATCTACCGTGCAGGATTATTGCGCGTTCCGGTCTTCCAAGGTGAAGGAGGCGTTGAATTGAATGGCTCAGGAAAGATGATAACAAATGCATTGACGATATTATCATGTTTTGGAATATTTACATTAACTCCGGTAGAAAAGATAGGCAGCACCGTCAGGAACGTCTTCGGCGTCTATGGCCTTTTGGGCGTTGCGGTAGTCATGGCCGCAATCATCTGGCATCTCATGGAAGACTGGGACAACAGGTGGCTGAGGATCGGCACGACCTGCATCGCGTTTACGCTCATAGGCTTTGGGCTATTGAGCATGGTGACATAAAATGCCAGCAGTCGATGTGAGCACCGCGCAGACAATATTATCAATCTCTCTTGCAGTCGGGATAATATGCATAGTTGTCGGCTTTGCCAAGCGAAAGAAGATGGAAGGCTCGAAAGACCTTGCTAGAGAAGAGAAGCTTAATGATTCTGAGGTAACCGAAGACAATGCTGAGATTAGCCAGGCCGACAAGAGGCTTGCAGCTGACCAGCAGCAGCTTGCTGGAGAAAAGACAATCTTTGACGAGACAGATTATGAGGAGAAGCTTGGCATCAGGATTGAGCAGATCGAGGAAGCGATGGCCTCCGGCCAAGGCAATGAAGAGGCATTGAGGCAGGAGCTTGTTGGCTACCTTAACCAGGAGACAAAAATAGAAAATGATCTTAAGGCAAGGATAAATGCCCTTTTGAACACAGACAAGGCACAACTTAAGGAAACAAAGGCCGGCGAAAAGACAAGAAGGAAGCTAAACAGGAAAGAGGTGTTGGAAGAGCATCACGAAGAGCATGAGATTCGGGCGACTCAGGAAGAGGGGCAGCTTGACCAGGTTGAACGCCAGATTACTGGCGATGATAAGATAATCCTAGATTCTGAAGTGAGAGAGGAGAGTGCAGAGAAGGATGAGCTTAAAGTCCTGAAAAAGGAGAATTCCGATGTTACCAAAGATGAGAAGGAAAGCCGGGCTGAGCTGAAAATTGCATCAGGAAAGATCAATATCAATGCATTGAGGAAGGCTGCCAATAAAAGAAAGCAGAGATTGTCAAGGCGCGAGACGGACAAGAAAATGATATCGAGAGCGGCGCAGGATACAAGGAGAGCAGCAGAATCAGCTTATAAGCAGAAACAGGGGGCCTTAAGGAACAGGCAACTGGCCAGCCAGGCAAAGGGATTAGCAGAGGCTGCCAAAAGAAAAGTAAAGTAGAAAAGTATTTAAAGCCCTCAAAACACCCTAACCAGAACTGAGTTCTTCGAAATCAAGGGAACTAGTTGGGAAAACAAAATGGTAGAAAAGAAGATCAAAGCTGACAAGAAAGTTAAGACTGACGACGTGAACCATCCGCATGAGCACGCTCATGACGATAGCCATACCCATGACCATGAGCATAGCCACGAGCATGAGCATGTGCACACAGACCATAGCCAGGAGCATGTGGCCAAGCCAAGCTCTGGAAGCAGCCTGCAGGAAGGTGATTTTGTTGAGATAGATTACAGCGGCTGGCTCAAGGACAATAATTCTCTTTTCGACACGACAGACAAGAGCCTTGCAGAAGGGGCTGGCATCCATAAGGACACAATAGCATATGGTCCGATAATAATAAAGCTAGGGAGAAACCAGATATTGAAAGGCATAGATGAAGCATTGAAAGGGAAGAGCATAGGCGAGACAATCAAGCTTGAATTTGACCCAGAGCATGCTTTCGGCAAGAAAGATGCCAAGCTTGTCCAATTAGTCGCAACAAGGAAATTCACGAAAGAAGGCATACAGCCTTATCCAGGACTGACAGTCAACATCGACGGCATGAACGGCCTGATAAGGACAACCTCGGGCGGTAGGACAATTGTGGATTTCAACCATCCTTTGGCAAGCAAAGATGTCAGATATGAAGTCAAAGTATTGAGAAAAGTCACAGACCATGACGAGCAGATAAAGGCTTATCTTGACATGCAGATGAACCTCCAGGCTGAAGTGAAGACAGAGGGAGGGAAGACAACAGTCAAGACGAAGCAGGACGTTCCAAAGGAGCTTCACGAGCTGCTGACAAAGGCCATAAAGGAGAACATATCAGACAGCCTCAATATCGAGTTCCAAAAGCTATAAATAATAAGGAAGAAAAGACGACTTAAGGGATAAAATTGACAGAACCAAAGAACATTGACGCGGAGCTGGAAGAGCTTATCGCCAAGCAGAAAGCCACGATAAAGGTGATAGGCTGCGGCGGCGGCGGCGGGAACACGATAGAGAGGATAAGTGAAGTGGGCGTCACAGGGGCTGAGACGATAGCGATCAACACTGATGCTCAAGACTTGCTCTACACAAAGGCTGACAAGAAGATATTGATAGGAAAAGAATTGACTCGCGGCTTGGGCGCAGGATCAAACCCGAAAGTAGGAGAAGATGCGGCAAAGGAGCAGGAGAAAGATATAAAGGAGCTGCTACAAGGAGCGGACATGGTCTTCATAACTTGCGGCTTGGGCGGCGGGACAGGAACTGGAAGCGCTCCGGTTGTTGCTGAGGTGGCCAAGAAGATGGGCTGCCTCACTGTTGGCGTCGTCACGCTTCCATTCAGCATGGAAGGCAACAGGCGTTACCAAAATGCGATAGGCGGTCTAGAGAAGCTAGAGAAGAATGTCGATACTTTAATCGTGATACCTAACGACAAATTGCTGGAGCTTGCTCCAGACTTGCCGCTTCACACGGCCTTCAAGGTGGCTGATGAGATTTTGACAAACGCAGTCAAGGGGATTGCGGAGCTTGTCACAAAAGCAGGCCTCGTAAACTTGGATTTCGCAGACATAAAGGCTGTCATGGGCAATGGTGGCGTGGCATTAATAGGCATAGGGGAGAGCGACACCGAGAACAGGGCGACTGAGGCTGTCGACAAAGCAATCCACAATCCTTTGCTGGATGTTGACATAGCCGGAGCTAATGGCGCATTGATAAATGTCGCAGGCGGCCAGGACATGACACTGGATGAGGCGAGGAATGTCGTTGAAGCGGTGTCAAGCAAGCTTGCCGATGACGCAAGGATAATATGGGGCGCGCAGATAAGCGACGACCTTAAAGGAACCATAAGAGTTATGCTCATAGTGACTGGCGTGA
>JAGVOV010000044.1 GCA_020052545.1 archaeon
CATTGCGAAGTTTTCGCGCCTGCTGCACCCCGTGGGGCTAGGGCCAGTATCTCAGTGCCCTTCTCGGGGCTCCCCCTTTCAGGGCCCCTACTGATCTAAGGCTTGGTGGTCCGTTACACCGCCAACTACCTAATCAGCCGCCGACTCATCCTTGGGCCTTGCGTTTCGGGAATGATGCATTCCAGCCTCCATTTCCTATACGGTTTTACCCACAGTTTCCCGTGGCTATCCCTTACCCAAGGGCAAATTATCGACGTGTTACTGAGCAGTTTGCCGATGCTTGCGCATCAGGACTTGCATGGCTAAATCGAATCCAAATAGCAGCAACCCTCCGCAGGATCAACGGATATTTAATTTGGTCGCTTGATTGTTGACTTAAAGTTTATTATTGGGTGTTGTTCTACTTCATACGTGATTCTTACGTCACGTATACATATGATTCGTATATGTGCTATCAAGCTTCCCCGAGCCTGAAGAATGGAGGTGATTTGTATCATCTGTGGGAGTTCCAAGGTCTTTATAAAGCTTTTCTTTTGAAAAGCTTCGAGCGCTTTAAGCGCGAGATTGGTATCGCTTGTCCAGAATATATAAGACAGGCCCCCTAAAACCCATGTTTTCCTTTGGCATAGCTTCTATTTAAACCTTTCTATTATTGTTACTAGATAGTGACAACATTTCGAAACATTTATATACTTGAAAACACAACAATCCAAGCATGGGGGACTTTTATTCAGAAGACAGGTCTAGGCTGAGGAATCAGCCGAAAAAGACCATTGGCGACTACGTTGAAAGCAAGGGCATCTTAGTTCCAGAGAGATACAAGTCTATGGAGGAAGCAAGGGAATCGGGTGAAGATGTGCTCTGCAGGAGCGAGTCCATCTTTGAGTTCAACGGCCCGTCAGGCATTCTTGAGAGCGTCACGCTTTCGGCATTTCCAAGAATAAAGGACATAGAGGAGCTGAAAAAAACCATCTTTGGCGAAGTGCGCGAAGACGGCTCTCCTGATCCAGCCTTCAATTTCTCAAAGGCAGGATATTATTTCTGCCCGATAAACAACATCAGCCCGAAGGAATTCTTTGACAGCATCTCATTTTCCTTCTGGCATAAATTGGAAGGCTACAACAGGACTGTTGTGGCAGACGACACAGTGAAAGGGAGGTATCATGTCATAACCGAAGGGAACATACCTGGAGAAGACGGCAAGCAGGAGCATTGCTTGGCATATTCAATAATTGAGAATGGCTTTGTGAATAACATATTCGACATGTTCCCGAAGACTGACAAGCAGCTTGACGGCTTGATTGAGTTTTATGAGAGCGTCAGGAACCTTGAAAGATTTGATGGAAACAATTGCCCCATCATGGAGATACAAACCGTTAATAATAAGCATTATTTCCTGCAGACTTTAAGTGGAAGGGATTTCAGCGCTGCAGATTTTGAAGTCAAGCAAGGAAAGGGAACAGAGGCATTTTTTGTGAGAGGAAAGACATCGGCCAAAGGGGAAGTTTTCAGGATCGCGGCAGAATTCCCTAATGATTACGCCATCAAGCAGCCGTTTGAGATGGCTGAAGGATATCTGCAGGAAACTCCAGATTCAAAGAATTTTTATTATGAGATGCTCGCAAGCAAGTGGAAGATCGCCATCCTTAGGGCAGTTGAACACAAGATCGATAACATCAGTTACCCGGCCAATATCGACAACACCATGTATATGGCGATAGTGATGGGACATATAGGGACATCGCAGCTTTTCAAGCCTGGCGTTTCATTGATCCTCAACGATAAGGACATAATGAGCAGGGAAGAGAGGGAAAAGGCTCATGCTTATGCATATGAGACCAAGAAGGTGCCATGCATAGATGTCAAGGTGACATCTGACGGAAGAAAGGCGTTCGTGGAGAGGGTGTGATATGGAAGTCGAAACGCTGTCTTTTGAGGAGATTGTTGCCTTAAACGAGAGAAGGAGCAAAGAGACAAGGAAGCTAAGCAAAGAGGCGGAAGCTGTCCACGATCAGGCTTATGAAAAGATAAGGACATATACAAGTCTGGTGGACAAAGTTGATGTCTTGGTGGACCCGTTCCTTGGTGAGATGGGATACAGGGGCGGGATCCTGATGTTGGCCGACAGGTTCGATATTGTCGTGAGTCCAGATGCGGCAGATCTTCGCAATACTAAGGGTGCGGCTAAGAAAGCTGATGCCAAAGCCCAGCTTGAATATACGATAGTACATGAATACGGCCATTTATTTGAGACAATGGAATTTTTTGGCAGCAGGCGTCAGGATGCAGCTGCCATCTGCTTTAAGCTCCTGAGCAAGGATGATAGCGTTGCCATCGGCGAAGGATTTGCATACTGGTTCTCAGATAATATTACAGGAATGGAAAGCTTCGACTATCTGGTTGAGAAATACGAGCATCTTGACAGAAGCCTTATGAAGAGAGTCTATGATAAGCTGGACAATCAGCATGGAAGCTTCAAAGAAGTGCTTGCAAGATCAAGATTCTTGGTGTATCGCTCCGTGCTGCCAGAAGTCCAGCGCGGCTGCAAAGAATTGATAGGTGAGAACTAGATGTACCACATAATGCTTGACATCGGATCTAGGGCATTGGCGAAGTATGATGCCGCAAAGAAGTATTTTGAGAATCCTGTGAACAGGTGGAAGACAGCGACTTATGGGGTCCTTGGCCTGGGGGTTGTGGCAGTCGTTGTAGGCTCGCTTGAGTTCAGCAGCCTCAAACACGAGATAAATTACCTTAACAGGCTGAACAATCTGCATGAGCAGCATATTGAGCTTCTTGAGAAGAAGATACAGCAAGATGAGAGATTATATGAGCTCGGTGCAGAGGCAGGCGAGCTTGGCAGTCTCCTTGATTCCCTGAGAACGGCGACGCCAGACAGCGTAAAGGAGCTGATGAAGAAGCAGCCTGGGAAAATAATGTCGCCAAAGCCAGACACAGGATACGCGCCTAAGGCGAGGAAAAGGCTGAAGAATGAGTTTTATCTTCCTGATTTGAAGAAGTGGTATGAGCAGCAGCAGAGAAAGAAAGATGGAACGGTGAGCACTTAACATGGACAAAGAGACGCTGGAAAGGATAGAATCGACCATGAGAGAGAAAAAAGTTTTAAAGAGACCCTTGCCGACTCAAGGAGATTGATACACGGCAACATACGCGATGCGATAAAGCGCGGCTATAGGCAATTGTTAGGTGAAAAATGAAACATATGATGTTCAAGGTCGTGTAAAGATGGAAAAAGGCACATTTGAAAGGATGAACATATCTGTGAGGGAAGCCTTGCAAGTCTACGTGGGCATGGACAACTGGAGGTTCGGCAATGTCGATGGATTCGTTCTGACGCCGGACAAGCCTAACACCGCAAGGACAGTCTTTCCGGTGAAATATGCCGGCCACGACATCGGCGACATGTATGTAATCGCATTCAGCCCAGGAGACGGAACTGGAGATGAATCTGCCTTCAAGCTTGGAAGCTTAGAGCTGCCAGAAGAATTGGTGTATGATAAGTTTCCAGCCAAAGTTCTTCCAAGGAAGAAAGATGGCATCTTGTACGAGATATGCTTCCCTATCGCGACAGTCATAGACGAAAAAGCTGTGCGTTTCGCCGTCTCGCTTGATGAACTTACCGTTGACTGTGCCAATGACCCGAAGACGGTTGTGAAAGCTTTTGAACTTGGATTGAGCCAAGAACAATACCATAAAGCCATCAAAGCGGGAAATGATCTTGGGCCGAAGCTTTTCCTTACGACAGGCCATAAAAACGGGCTCAGATTCGGCGATCCTCATGCTATACATTACGGCGTAAAAGAGAAAGGGATACAGATTGCCGGCTTTCTGGCGATTAAAGAAGAAGAAAAAGCGAAGCATCTTGGTAAAGTGTTGACAGAGATAATCGAGCGCTAGAGGCTGTCGTTGAACTCTATATTGATGCGTGCTTCAATCACGTCCTTGCAGAAATCATAGAGCTTCTGGAAGACAGCATTTGTCTGTGGATTCTTGCTTCTCGTGAGCACAGACTTTAATTCTTTCTTTATCTCGGAGCTCTTTCCGCCCCCTGAGATCGTCTTTGCCATTATCGAAACCAGTGTCTCAACATAAGAAAGCTCCATCTTTGAGAGCTTGCTTGATCTAAGTCTCCATATCTGGTCCGAGGCAGCTTCCATCCTCTTCGCGATATTGTTGATGAAGAAAAGGTCTTCATCATGCTTTATCCCGTTCCTCTCCCTAGCAGAATAATCGCGTAGGCAGGAGAAAAGGATTCTTATGGATAGATAATAGAGCCTGTCGAGCGCGGCCTCGGCATCATCCATCGTCGCCTCATCGCCTTCCTTCAGCGCATCGACCTCAAGCTTAAGGAGGTGCAGCATCCTCTGCAATATTTTAGGAACTGTTATGTTGACATCGCTGAAAAGGAAGCTTACCTCGATTGTCGTGTCAGTCTCATTCGTTATCTCATATCCTTCAAGATATTTCATCGCTTCTCTGACCGCCTTCTTCGCCTCATAGGTCAAAGGCTTGGCATGGAAGACAATCTTCTGGATGTTCTTCATGTATGAGAAGACAAGATGATTTTTCACAAGGTTTATCTCGTTTATCTCTATCGTTATCTCCTTGCGCTTCTCCTCTTCCTTCAC
>JAGVOV010000067.1 GCA_020052545.1 archaeon
CTGAGTATATGATTGCACGAAGGTCTTTCTTCTTCTCTTCAAAGAATCCTACAACACCCTCCTCAAACTCTGGCGCTGCAACTCCCTCGACAAATGTTGAAAGTATGACTTCTGCCGTTGCCATATCAACAGGTGCATTGAACACAGCGATGCAGCCGAAAGCGGAGCGTGCGTCAGCGTCTCTTGCATTGACATATAGCTCTGTCAGACTTTCATCATCGTTCTGCACCGCAAATCCTGATGGATTAGTGTGCTTCATGACAGCGACAGCTGGCCTGTTGAAAAACTTCAAGATATCCATGGCTCTTGTGACATCCATATAATTTGTTGCAGATATGCCGCCCTTGCCTGTCTTTGCTGTTTCTATCCTGATCCTACTCCAGTGGGGACTGCTTATAATTCTATAAAGTCCTCCTGACTGATGCGGGTTTTCGCCATAGCGCAGATCTGCCTCCTTCTCAAGCTCCAGGCTTATGAGATTAGGCAGGCTACCGCCTACTGGCGTCCTGTAAAGCTTCTTTATGTCAGTTATATCAGTGCCGCGCATCTCACATCAAGTGCTTATTTATCGGCTTCGCAATCTTTGATTCATGCATCATATCTATTGTTTTGCCTCCTACAGAAACGCGCCATCTTTCATCAAGCGTGTTCCAGAAAGCCTGCATAGTGTCCTCAATTGTCTGTCCCATAGGGACCAAAAATGGCTCGCCTTCAAATGCGTCAAGGTCTTTGCTTCCCGGCTTATAAGTCGTGACGCAGTAGCCAAATCCCAGAGGCAGTGCCCTCTGGTAAAATGAATGGTTTGAAGGGAATTTTTTATGATTTAAGCCAGTTATGCTCTCAATCTTGTTCAATTCCGATTCATTCGGCCTTTTGCCAGGTTCGACCCATTGGTCTTGTATCGTTTTCCATTTGGCCTTTGCCTCTGGCTCTGGCGCTATGACCGAAAAGAAAGCTTCTGTGGTACCATATGCCTCAAATACTTTTCTGGCGCTTGAAATGTCAAAATAGCCGGTTATCCTTGGCGTGAATATCGGATAATCATTCTCGCATTGCCATCCTTGCAGGACGTCAAAGATGTTTCCATGGCGGATTATCCCCGGTTCATAGACCGCCTTTATTATGCCTTGGTCTGTCTGTATACCATTACTGACAACATGTAGATCTTTGTGCTCGGCCATCACAGTGTAGAGCCTGTTGCTCATGTCCTGGCCCGATTTGACGTGCTCTTCTGTCTTCAGCGTCGGACTTCTGTGTTCATCTTCACTGATGGCATAAACCCTGTTCTGGCTCGGCTCGCTCCTGCCCATTATCCAGGAGACCATTTGTATGTCTGCATTTGAGCCGAAGCCTATGACAAAACCTCTGTTCGGATTGTCCACAAATCTTGTCTTCATATTTTCCTGTGCAATTTCCTCTATCAATTTCATCTTCACCGTTTTCATTATATCACCCAAAATATTTTACAGCGTTCCTGAAGAGCTTCATCGAAGCGCCCTCTTCTGGCAGCTCTTTCCCCTCTTTTCTCAGATTTTCTTTCAGCAAAGGCCAGTCTGGTCTGTGTGTGAAATTTATTGCTCTTTCTGGATGCGGCATCATTCCCAAGAAACGGCCTGTCTCATCTGTTATCGCTGCGATGTCATCGACAGAGCCATTGGGATTTGCCTCAAGGCCCTGATAAGCACACATATCCCCAGAGACATATTTTGCCGCAATTAAGCCGCGCTCCTGCATCCTCCACAATGTCCCTGGCTCTGCATAGAATCGGCCTTCGCCGTGCGCGATAGGCAGGCTAAGATGCCTAATCCCTTTAGTCCATGGCGAGGATGAATGAAACTCAAGGTCGACCCATCGGTCTTTGTATCTTGCAGAATTGTTGTGAGTGAGAGCGACCTGCACATTATTGTGGCCGTTAAGAGCAGGCACAAGGCCCAGATTTCCCATGCTTTGGAAGCCGTTGCAGATGCCGATGCCCAACTTATCTTGTTCCATGAATCTTTTGAACTTCTCGAAAAGGTTGAGCTTGAACCTGTTCGCATATGCCAGTCCTGAGCCGGTGTCATCGCCGTAAGAGAAGCCGCCTGGAAACGCTATTATCTGATAGCCATCAAAGCTTGATAAGCCTTCAATCAGGTCATTTATATGCACGATGTCTGCCTGCGCGCCTGCTTTGTCAAAAGCAGCTTTCGTTTCTGTCTCGCAGTTTAGGCCATATCCGCTCATTACCATGACTTTCGGCGTTGCCATCAGTATCCCTCAAAAGTTTTTCTGTAGCCGAGCAGCATCCTGTCAAGGCCTGTGTCAATCATCTTTGAGCCTTGCAGCCCGTTGACAATGAATCTGTCATCAGCCCTGACTGAGCCTATCAAATCCAGATCTTTGCCTACCATCATCTCCTCAAACCTTCTTTGGTTCCTTGTTGAGACTGTGACAACTATCCTGCCTTGGCTCTCTGAGAATAAAGCATATTCATCGCTGCTTACGCTTCCGGTCAGACCATCAAGGCTTGCCTCAATTCCTAGCTTCCCTGCCATAGCCATCCTTGAGAGCGCAACACCAAGGCCGCCAATGTGGACTGAAGTGGCTGAAGCTATGAGCTCTTCATCTATGCATCTGGCCAGAGCCCTGTAATTATCCATGTTCCTTGCGGCATCCACAATCGGAACACTGTTACCTATGAATGCCTTCCCTTTTGCCTCTTCTCCTTTCATGGCAAAGTATTCAGAGCCGCCAAGCTCATCATATGTGCTGCCTATGACATAGATGAGGTCGCCAGTATTTTTGGCATCGATTGAGACAGATTTTGTCGCTTCGTCGACAACACCAATCGCTGTTGTCAGCAATGTCGGTGGAATTGAAATCTTTATAGGTTTTCCAGATTCATCAAAGCCCTTGAAATCGTTGAACATCGAATCTTTGCCTGAGACAAATGGTGTCCCATAAGCTGTTGCTATTTCATAGCATGCTCTTGCAGCTTCTTTCAATCTGCCTAGCATCTCTGGATCTTCCGAGCTGGCCCAACAAAAGTTGTCAAGCAACGCTATCTTCTCTGGATTCGCGCCAGCAGCTATCGCATTCCTCACAGCTGTGTCAATGGATGAAGCGGCCATCTGATAAGTGTCGATGTCGCTGTAATTAGGATTCAGCCCATAGGAGACAGCTATCGCTTTCCTGCTCGTCAGCAATGGCCTCGTGACTGTCGTGTCGGCATTGACGCGGCCTCTGCCCTGCAATGGCTTCAGGACAGAGCCTGCCTGAACCTCATGATCATACTGCGTCGATATGAATTCATTGCTAGCCATGTTCAGGCGAGCAAGCATCGAATGCAATGATTCTGTCAGGTCATCAAGCTTCGGAAGCTCCGGCTCTTCATTCATGATCCCTGTGTAAGAAGATTTCTGGTGCGTCTTCGGCAACCCATTATGGAGGAAATCCAGATCGAGGTCAACGACTTTCTTGCCGCTGTGCTCAACGACGCATTTTCCTGAACCATTGAATTCGCCGATGACTGTCGCTTCCACACCGCGTCTTCTCATCAGCTCCATGAACTCGTCTTTCTTCTCTTTCGGCACCGATAATGTCATCCTTTCCTGGCTCTCTGATATCCATATCTGCCAAGGATCGAGGCCGGAATATTTCAACGGCACCTTGTCAAGGTAGACATAGCAGCCGTTGCTCTCTTTGGCCATCTCGCCGACAGAGCTGCTTAATCCTCCAGCCCCATCATCAGTGATGCTATTATACAGGCCTAAGTCTCTGGCCTCTTTTATCAGTGCATCAGAAAGCTTCTTCTGTGTTATCGCGTCCCCAATCTGGACCGCGCTCGCCGGACTTCCTTCATCAAGGCCTTCGCTTGAGAATGTCGCCCCATGGATGCCATCAAGACCTACACGGCCGCCGACCATCATGATATAATCTCCTGCTTCTGCCTTCTTCTCATACATCTTCCTGCCATTGACTTCTTTTGGTATGATGCCACCGGTGCCGACAAAGACAAGTGGCTTTCCCCTAAAGCGCTCATCAAATCGCATGAAACCGTTGACAGTCGGGATGCCTGATTGATTACCGCCGTCTTTCACGCCTTCAATGACGCCGAGCATTATCCTTTCCGAGTCAAGCATAGGGCTTTTGAAATTTGCTTCCTTGTAGAGCTTGATCCTCCTCTTCGGATCAGCAAAGCAGTAGCCGTAGAAATTCATCACTGGCAATGCCCCAAGCCCAAAACCTATGATATCCCTGTTGACACCAACAATCCCTGTTATAGCGCCGCCATATGGATCGAGCGCTGAAGGGCTGTTATGGGTCTCGACCTTGAAGACAAACAATTGCCCCTGGTCAAATTCTATCGCGCCCGCATTGTCCTTGAATACAGACCAGGCGAACCCGGGCTTCTTCTCCAAAATTTCTTCAGTCGCGCGCTTTATGTAATGCGAGAATATGCCA
>JAGVOV010000021.1 GCA_020052545.1 archaeon
GTGCTTGATTCCATGGGGATCAAGCTGGGCAGCTTCAAGATAGGCGGCGCGATAATACTCCTAATCCTAGGGATACAGGGCGTTCTCGGCTTGGAGTTCACAAAGAAGGAGAAGAGGCATAAGGTGGCCGCCATAATAATAGGCACGCCATTGCTCTCGGGACCTGCAGCCATAACAACAGCAATACTCCTTGAGGCCCAATACGGCTATCTTGTCCCGCTGGTGGCATCTGCGATGGTGCTTTGCGTCACATGGTTCATGCTTGTCAACTCAGACTACATCACGAAGCGCGTCGGAGATGAGTTCATCGAGATAGCTTCGAGGGTCCTGGGACTTTTGCTCGCGGCCTTGGCGGTGCAGTACATCGCAGATGGCATAATCTTATTGAAAAATACAGTTTAAGGTGAGAAAATGAAGATGCCGAACAGTGTAGAAGAATGCGTTTATTTTACCAATAGGACATTGGGAGAAGGGAAAGCGATGTGCTGGGTGTTCAAGCAGAACTGCCCGAAATGCAAGAAATCTTTGATGGGGAAGCCTAAAGACTCAAAGACAGGGAAAGCCATGATAAGGGCGAAAGAATATGTCTGCCCAAGCTGCAAATATACTGTGGAGAAGACAGAATATGAAGAGACTTTGACTGCAAGCATCATGTACACCTGCCCTGCGTGCAGGAACAAGGGCGAGATTGAGGCGCCGTTCAAGAGGAAGAGCATCGAAGGCGTGAAAACTTTGAGGGTGAACTGCCAGAAATGCAAGG
Source organism: archaeon (assembly GCA_020052545.1). GTDB lineage: Archaea > Nanobdellota > Nanobdellia > Woesearchaeales > JAGVOV01 > JAGVOV01. The sequence goes on from JAGVOV010000021.1 coordinate 761, forward strand.
CGAACATAGACATAACGAAGAAGATGAAGGATCCCAAGAAGAAGAATAAAGAAGACATTGATGATGAATAATGGCAGAAGACAGGCTCTTGATGTATGCGATCATTGGATTTTTTGCCGGCCTCTATTTCTTTTTCAGGAGCTTCTCGCTGCTCAAAGAGAAGAAGCTGATCGAGAACACGCCCACATCCAAAATAAGGAGCCTGGCCATAGGATTCTCCGAGATATATGGGGAAGCGGTCTCGCAGAAGGACAAGGTGCTGAAAAGCCCGTTCTCGAAAAGCGACTGCGTCTACTATCGGTATAGCATAGAAGAGTACAGGAGCAGCAAGAACGGCGGCCATTGGGTCTCCAAAGATTCTGGGGAGATCATGGATTATTTTTACCTGAAAGACAGCACAGGAATGGTGCTTGTCGATCCCAGAAAGGCAAAGATTGAGATTCCTGACGATTATAGCGTGGAGTCCGGCGTGGGAAGAGACCCGCCGAAAGAGACGATAGCCTTCCTGAAGACAAAAGGCATGAGATATGAGGGCCTTTTCGGCTTCAATAAGAGGATGAGGTATAGGGAAGCGTACATAGCGCCAAAAGACAAGCTTTATGTCATAGGCACGTGCGGGAAGAATCCCTTTGTGCAGTCTTCTCCAAAGAATGAAGATACTTTGATGATGCAGAAAGGCAGCAGCTTCTACTATCTCTCTGACAAGCCGGAAAAGGATGTCGTAAGCAGCTTTGGCCTATGGGTGAAGCTGGGCATGATAGGGGCGCCGGTGCTCACAGTTGTCTGCCTCATAATCATACTTGCCTATGCAGGCGCATTTTGAGTTAGATTTAAATATGGAAAAATAATTCAAGGAAGAAAGAGGAAGAAAGGAGGTCATAAAATGGCAGCAGGGATATGGATCGTTATTGGCGTCGTAGTCGCGCTGTTTGTTATAGGATTTTTCGGATATTTCATCTCGGTGTACAACAGCCTCGTGAGGCTGAAGAATGACATCAAGAAATCGTGGGCGAACATAGAGGTCATGCTGAAGCAGAGATATGATGAGCTGCCTAAGCTCATCGAGTCTGTCAAGGGCTACATGAAGCATGAGAAGCAAGTGCTGGTGGACCTGACCAAGGCAAGGACAGACTTCATGAAGGCAAAGACGATGTCAGAGAAGGCGAAGGCTGACGGCACCATGACCGGGCTGCTGAAGACTTTGTTTGCGGTAGCTGAGAACTACCCTAACCTGAAGGCGAACGAGAACTTCATCCAGCTGCAGAACAGGATAAGCAGCCTCGAGAATGAGCTCTCCGACAGAAGGGAATTCTATAATGACTCTGTGAACAACTTCAACATAAAGATACAGAGCTTCCCTGACATGATTGTCGCGAGGATGCTCGGCTATGTCCAGCCTGAAGTGATGTTCAAGGTCGATGAATCAGAGAAGCAGGACGTGAAAGTCCAGTTCTGATTTTTTTATTCATATTTTTTTCTTATTTCTGAGTGATTACAGAAGAAACATTTATAAAATGCTGTTCGTTTGTCGGCGTAATGGAAGAAATTTATATGGGTGAAGGCGGTTTCGAAAGATTTAGTTTCAAGCTTAGAAAAGCAATAGATTATACAAATGGTTCTTACAGCTTCTCTCCATCGGTTTTTGATTCTGATGTTGATGTAGGGATAGTGACGATGGACAGGCTCGACAGGCAGAGAGCTGACAAAGAAGATGTCACATGGCATCCTATGAAGACAAAGACAAAACTTGAGAAGATTGTCCTTGAAAAGAGGTTTGCAGAGAAAAGGAATCTTTTTATGGGTGACACAGAAGAATTTTTGACAAATAGCTATGACAGGATTACAGTCCCTGTGCTGAAAGTCGAGGCCATAAATGATGTCCCAGACATGACACCTATAAGGGGATATGTGAGGCCAACAATAATAACCTCAGATGGCGGACTTGAGATACACCAGTACTTGAAACCGATTTTTCATTTTGCTATAGGCCCCGACACTCATTCGAAAGTAGGGAAGAGTATCGGCACAAGATCCTTGATTTTTTCCGGTGAAATAATCATCGCCGCTTACTCAAATGTCGCACCTTCTGTCATATTCCAGAATTTCATGGAGCAGGAGTCAGTTACTGAGGGGATGCAGCCGCATTGCA
>JAGVOV010000048.1 GCA_020052545.1 archaeon
CATAAGTGAGCTGAGAGAACATTGTTCTCCTGGATTTTATGTGCACCACTTTGATGCCAGACAGATTCTTTGTTATCCAGGATTTGGGCTCCTGACCATAAGTGCCGAATATTGTGACATCGACGCCAAGAGAAGAAAGGGGACGTCCCGCATAATAAGTCGTGTTGCCTATGTTCTGCACGACTTTGCCCAGAACTTTTATCTCATCCCTGCATATCGGCCCCACAATCGTGACTTTCATTTTACCGCCAAAGAAAAGCCTGTTGAATTCTATCTCCGTCATGCTGAAATCCTTGTAGCGGCTATAGAATTCACCGACCATAAAGTCGAGGTATTTTCTCTTTATGGTTCCGGTGGCGTGCTTGTAATAATCTACCAGTATGTGGCTGAGAAAAGCGAACTTGACGACATTGTAGAGCTGCTTTTTCTCTTCTTCATTTAGTTTCCTGTTTTCTGCATAGCCATCGAATACTGCCTTTGCCTTTGCAACATCAAATTTTCCTCCACTGCCGCCGAACCAGACCATGGATTTTGCGATATCAAGTATGATGGGGCCTATGTAAGAATTGTCAAAATCAACGACGCCTGACAATTTTTCTTTTTCCCACAATGTATTCTCTGGCTTTATGTCAACATGTATCGGGCCCTGTGGCAAAGATTCTGGCAATCGATATCTTTTTATCTCCTCAACTATGGTTTGAAGCAGTTTTAGATATGGCGATTTTTTCTTTTTGCATACAGAAACATATTTCTCTATCTTTGAATCCGGCAAATCATACATCTTGTATGGCTTGTTGAACCTGAAATTGCCGGTCTTTTTCTGGAAAGCTGCTATGAAACTACCAATCTGGAAAAGCTCTTTGGCTGTGAAATTATTTTTTATTTTTCCGTCAAGAAATCTGTATGCGAGAATGAAATTGTTTTTTTGTTTTATGAAATATCCACCTTTTCCTTTGACTAGTATTGGGGTTTTAATCCCATTAGCAAGAATTAACAACTTAACCTGATAATTTATGTCCTTGACAGATTCAAGGCTTGAGAATCTCAAAACGAATTTTCCTATGCCTGTCTCGACAAGGTAATTGCCGCTCTTATGCGCGCTCCCGCTGAGGATTCTTTGTCGATTTATATTCCCAAGATTGAAATAATCACAAATTCCCTGTAATTCTTTCATGGCCTGAATCTCAGCATGGTCCTGGGGAATGGGATCGCATCCTTGATGTTGTCAAGATGGCAAATCCAGGCCACAACACGCTCGATGCCCATCCCATATCCTGCATGCGGGACTTTACCATATATTCTCGTGTCAAAATACCATTGGTAATTATCCGATTTTTCTCCATCTCTTTCTAAGAATTTTTTCATGGCTTCTACATCTAGATCCCGCTGGCTGCCGCCGACAATCTCGCCGTAGCCTTCAGGCGCAAGCACATCGACACATAAAGCTGTCTTAGGGTCTTTCGGATCAGCAGGCTTGTAGAAGGCCATTATCTCTTTTGGATAATTTGTCACGATGACCGGCCTGTCAAAATGATTCATCAGGGCATCTTCCTCAATTGTCCTGAGATCCTTGCCCCATTCGATCTCCATCCCCTCTTTCTCTTTCAATATCTTCAGAGCTTCAGTGTAAGTTATCTTTGGGAACGGCGCTGTTATCTTCTTCAGCTTCTCGATGTCCTGGCCGACAATCTTCAATTCCTCAGGATTCTTTTCGACAACTTCTTTGACTATGAAAGCGATGCATCCCTCGATGCTGTCGATCAGTTCAGGCAGCCCTATCCATGCCTGCTCCATCTCTGCCATCCAGAATTCGGATAAATGACGCGAAGTCTTGCTCTTCTCTGCCCTGAAGCATGGAGAGATGCAGAATAATCTTTCCAAGCCAGAGACTGCAGCTTCAGCATAAAACTGCCAGCTCTGTGTGAGGAAAATCTTGTCATTGTAATATTTGACCTCAAACAATGTGGAACCACCTTCGCTCTGGTTCGGCTGCAATATCGGAGGAGAAAACTCAAAGAAGCTATTTTGAAGGTAGAAATTCCTGAAGGCCTGCATGACTGTGTTCCTTATCTTCAATATTGCTTGCATCTTCCTGCTTCTTATCCAAAGATGCCTCATATCAAGCAGGAATTCCGGGCTCTGGTCCTTCGTTATTGGGTAAGTGTCACATTCACCCACAACATTGAAATCTTTCACAGCTATCTCAAATCCAGATGGGGCCCTTGGTTCGGTCTTTATCGTGCCATGAACCTCAATTGAAGCCTCAATCTGTATCTTGTCCGCCACTGCAAATTTCTCCTCTCCGACAACTTTCTTCTCTATGACGCATTGTATTATATTGGTCGAATCCCTCAAGACAAGAAACTTGAGTTGGTTGCTGCCTCTCTCGCGCCACACCCAGCCATGTATTGAGACACTGCCGTTGCCCTGCTGCATCGCTTCCTTGATTGATAAGTAGTTTGCCATGTCTTCAGAGAAAGGCTTTTTTCTTATAAATCTTATGGAAAAGATTGTTGTTTGATAATAAATTTTTACTTCAAACCTTAGTACGTAATCTCGCAGCCGACACTGCTCGTGAGTTTTGCATAGCAAAACTTTATGCGCCATGGCTGACCGTCAGCTTTCGCCGGTCAATGTACTAAGGAAGGAATCAGTAAAACAAGAGTTTTTGCACAATATTTATAACCATTCATCCAATTCCAGAAGCTATGTTTGAGGTCATAAAACAGGACAATGGGGCGAGGCAAGGAAAGTTAAGGACTGAGCATGGCATAGCCTCTACGCCATTTTTCATGCCTGTGGCAACGAGAGCTGTCGGAAGATACATGACCTCTGATGATTTAAAATTGATGAGGCCTGAAGCTATAATAGCGAACGCATTTGTGCTCTATCTAAATCCCGGGACAGAGCTGATAAGGAAGGCGGGCGGTATACATAAGTTCATGAATTTTGACAAGGTCATCTTCAATGATTGCGGCGGATTCCAGATGCTCAAGGAAAGCTTCCTTGAGGGGACGACAAACAAGGGCATAAAGTTCAGGAGCCCATTTGACGGTGCACCCCATCTCCTGACGCCAGAGAAAGCGATGCAGGCAGAGATGGACATCAAGGCCGATGTGGTTATGGCGCTTGATGATGTCCCCCCTTTCGGCAGCACAAAAGAGCAGATAGTAGACAGCATAAAGAGGACCCATGACTGGCATAAGAGGAGCAAAGGGGCCCATACTGACAAGAAACAATTGCTCTTTGGCATATGCCAGGGCGGAACTTATCCAGAATTGAGGAAAGAGAGCACGGAATATATGGTGAGCCTGGATTTTGATGGTTATAGCATTGGCGGCTTGTGCTTAGGAGAGCCGAAGCAGAAGATGCTTGAGATGGTCGGCATAGCAACGTCAATATTGCCGCGAGACAAGCCCCGCTATTTGATGGGTGTGGGAAGCCCTGAAGATATAGTTGAGGCTGTCGCGCACGGAGTTGATGTCTTTGATAGCATCTATCCGACACAGAACGCAAGGCATGACACAATGTTCACATCAAAAGGGAAGATAAAGATAGACACAGCGAAATACAAGGAAGACTTCACCACATTGGATGATAATTGCGACTGCTTTGTCTGCAGGGATTACACTAAGGCATATCTAAGATATCTTGCTAAGATTGACGATCCTATGGGAAAGAGGCTGAAAAGCTACCATAACAGCTATTTCATGCAGCGCTTCATGGAGAACATAAGGATGCATATCAAAGAAGGCACTTTTGATGGATACAGGAAAGAGATAAGGGAGCTGTACAAGAGATGAGCAGATATATCGAGATGTTTAAGGATTATGTCTGGAATATTCCGGCGAATGGTTCTCTAAATGTCCTTGTTGTCGGATGCGGAAGGGCTGTTGAGGCTTACTACCTAAATGAATATTTCTCTGGGAATGCCAGGTTTCTCTGCGTAGACATCGATGACAAAGAGTTATATTATGCAAAAGAGAACCTCATTGGCATAGATGCAAGGATCAAAAAGCACAATGCAGCGAGGCTTAATGAGGTGACAGATGAATCTTTTGACCTTGTCATCAGCAGGCATCCAGATATAAGTTCTGATCCGCTTGATCTGGGAAATTGGGAAGGCATCTACAATTCAGCATCAGAAAGGATGGCACCAGGCGCCACGCTTGTTGTCACGACATACACCCCTAAAGAAATTGAAAATGTTTTAATGGTGATGAAGAAATTGAGAAACATGAAGATTGGGCCGATAGAAAGAAATAAGCACTCTCTTGCAATAAATGCAGAATCCGGATTAGATGGATATATCCTTACTGCTTCTTCTCTTCCTTCTTGACGATATCAAGCTTGATGTGCAATTCTTTCAGCTGCTTCTCATCAACCTCATTCGGCGCATCGTCCATTATCGAGGCAGCTGCCTTGTTCTTCGGGAATGCTATCACTTCGCGTATGCTGTCATTCCTTGTCATCATCGCGCTTATCCTGTCAATGCCGAGAGCGATGCCGCCATGTGGAGGCGCTCCATATCTGAAAGCCTCAAGCAAGAAGCCGAATTTTTTGTTTGCCTGCTCCTCTGATATGCCAAGGACATTGAACATGCGTTTCTGAAGCTCTTGCTTGTGTATCCTTATGCTCCCCCCTCCTATCTCTGTGCCGTTCAAGACAATATCATAGGCCTTTGCCCTCGCCTTCTCAGGATGGCTTTCCAGCAACGCAATATCTTCATCTTTTGGGCTTGTGAACGGGTGATGGACTGCGACATGGCGCTGCTCATCCTCGTCAAATTCGACAAGCGGGAAATCTATTACCCATAAGAAATCCCATTTGCTCTCATCTATAAGCTTAAGTTTTTTGCCGAGATGCAGCCTCAGCTGCCCCGCTATCGTGTCTGAATTGAAATGCTTGTGGTCTGCCACAAAAAGCAGAAGATCGTCTTTCTCAATCTTTGCTTCCTTTATCAGCTCATTCTGCACACTGTCGCTGAAGAACTTGACTATGTTGCTTTCTAGCTTATCAGCCATCTTCATCCATGCAAGGCCTTTGGCCCCATAAGTCTTCACCACAGTTTCAAGCTCTTCTATGTCGCCTCTGCTGAAGCTTGAGCATTTTTTCGCATTTATGCAGTTGACTTTTCCGCCTTTCTCTATTATTGACTTGAAGACTGTGAAGTCGGAATGCCTGACAATCTCTGTGACATCAATCAATTCAAGCGCGAATCTCGTGTCTGGCTTGTCGCTCCCAAACCTGGACATCGCTTCTGCATATGTCAGCCGCTTGAATGGCGTATGGACATCTTCATCCAGGATTTCCCTCCACAACTTCTTCATCAAATCCTCGATGAGCTTGAGAATGTCTTCCTGCTCGACAAAGCTCATCTCGACATCTATCTGTGTGAATTCTGGCTGCCTGTCTGCCCTCAAGTCTTCATCTCTGAAGCATCTCGCAACCTGCATGTATCTGTCAAAGCCTGAGACCATGAGAAGCTGCTTGAATATCTGCGGACTCTGGGGAAGGGCGAAGAAACTGCCTGGATGGACCCTGCTTGGCACAAGATAGTCGCGAGCGCCTTCTGGAGTGCTTCTTGCCAGTATTGGTGTCTCGATGTCAAGGAATCCGTGCTTGTCAAAATAGTCACGGATTAATTTTATGATCTTGTGCCTTGAGATGATATTGTTCTGCATGCTCTGTCTTCTCAGATCTATATACCTATATTTGAGCCTGAAATCCTCGTTCACATTCACCTTGTCTGTTATCTCCAATGGAGGAGTCTCAGAGAAGTTCAATATCTCTGCCTTGTCTACCAGGACTTCTATCTCGCCAGTGTCCATCTTTGCATTTATCATGCCTTCCATCCTTGGCCTGACATAGCCTGTGACTTTCAGCACAAATTCTCTTCCTAATCTTTCGGCCAAAGAATGCGATTCCTTGTTATGCTTGGGATCAAAGACGACTTGTGTTACGCCATATCTGTCTCTTAAATCTATGAATATGATGCCGCCATGGTCGCGCCTGGAATGGACCCAGCCCGACAATGTGACATTTTCCTTGTCATGCTTCCCTCTCAATTCTCCGCAAGTGTGTGTCCTGTGCATAAGAAGGAGGTTTTCTCGAGGATTTATAAAGGTTTTCCTAGTTGACTTTTTCCATTATAAGGGCTGAGCTTCCGACAAGTTTCTTGAACCTTTCGGCATCCTTCCTCGTGCCGATGATGTCGCCCCAGTGCATCGGTATCGATGTTTTTGCGCCAATTGCTTTTGCGGCCTGGGCTGCCTCATCTGCAGTCATGACATAAGTCCCAGAAACAGGAAGAAGAGCGAAATCGATGTCTTTGATGTCTTTCATCTCGGGGATGAGATCTGTGTCGCCGGTGTGGTATATCCTTTTTCCTTCTATCTCTATTATATAGCCCACTTTCATGTCCTCTTTCGGGTGGAATACTTTGCCAGGTTCCCTGAACTTGTTTGTGTTATAGGCCGGAACAACGTGGATCCTTACATTGCCTAAGCTTATGGTATTACCAGGCTTCGCAATCATCACATTCCCTGTGAGCCCTTTGCACTGGACGTGCGCTATTATGATCGTCTCAGGCTTCTGGATCTTATTTATGTCCTCAAGCGAGAAATGGTCATAGTGCTCATGGGTCACCAATATTATATCAGCTTTCCTGATGGTGTCAAGCTTCCATGGATCAATATAGATGACTTTGCTCGCATTTATCCTGAAAGAATCGTGGCCAAGCCAGTTGAGGAAGTTCGGGTTTTCCATTACTGATGATAATAGGACCATAGTTTAATATTTATGCATCAGACAGGTAATTCATCACTTTGAGAAGGGCCCTTGAATCTCTTGAAAGCCCAAATTCACGCGCTGCCAGGCTGATGACATCGTATTTGGCCTTATTGTCTATGGCCTCGATGATGGTTTCAGCAGTCGTAGTTGTGTGATGGCCCCTATTTGGTCCGATTGCTGCTGCATGGGAATAGTTCTTCCCGATCACATACTGCAGCACAAGCCTGTCCACGGCCTCTTCTTTCCTTCTGCATTTTGTTTCAACCGGGCTGTCCGGCATGAATGACTGCATCGATTCATAGGCTGCATCATAAATACCCTTAGAGAACCTATAATCGGCTCTTTTCTCTGATGCATTAGCTACCATAAGAAACTGGAAAGCGTAATCAAGATGCATGCTCATTAACTGTATCTTTTCTTTTGATAAAGGCCTCATCGTATCCTCCGCCTCTTTTTAGAATGGATGCAGATAATCAAGCATCGTTTAAAAATCTTTTCTAGACCGGGCTTGTTATCAGCAATGTCACTTTATAATCCTTTATCTGCCCATCATCTGTCTTGTCAGGCTTTATGCTCACAATTTCTATGTGGTACTGGTTGTAATTCTGCAATGGCTGCTCGGTGCTGTTAAGCAGGAAATCGTCCTGCTGGCCGGCAGTCTCAATGGTGAGCATTATCGTCACTTTTCCTTGCCAGATGCACTGGACGCTTACAAGGCATCTGCTGTCCTGCGGCACTGAATTGAAAGTTATGCTCAAGTCTTCGTTCTGTATATAAGCTGTCTGGTTGATACTGAGCTCAAAAGGAACGCCAAAAGAAACGTAATATTTGTCGGTCAGGGGGCTTTGGCAGCCAACCAGAAAAAGGAAAAACAGCAAAATTAGCGCTTTTTTCATAGAAGCCTGCCCTCTTTCATTATTACCCTGCCATCAACCTCTATTGTCGGCTTCCTTATCACTCCATCAAGATGCATCGGGACGTTTGTCTTGCCGCCAAAAGTGATGTTGTTTCCCAAAGCCAGATGGCAAGTCCCGTAAATCTTCTCATCTTCAAGTATGTTGCCGGTCTCAATCGCTTTGTCGTTCGTTCCGATGCCGAATTCTGCAAGATTGAACGCTTTCTTTGGCAGACCCTTGAACAAGGATTCTATACTTCTGGCTTCTTTCCCTTCAAACTTCACCGCAAAACCATTTTTCATAGTTATCTTGACTGGGCTTTTCAAGAGCCCAGTGCCCATGCAGATATCAACATAATAGAAGCCGTTTGCGCTCCCTTCCACGGGCGCGATGAAAGTCTCTCCGCTCGGCAGGTTGTCAAACTCTCCTTTAAAGCTTAAGTCTCCAAAATCCGGGATGGATCTTCTTTTTTGGATTGAAAATGTCAGGTCTGTGCCCAATTTTGTGGTAAGTCTGACTTTCTTTCCAGAATCCAAAAATTTTGCCAATCTCAGGCTTCTTTCTTTCATCTTTCCATAATCCACATCTATGCATCTTTGTAGCATCTCCTTTGTTATCTGAGGCATAGATGCTATCCTTGCTCCCCTTTCATTAGCCTTTTTCCTCGCTATGGTGTGGCTTAAGCTCTTGTTTGTTGCCAGTATTATGATATCGGCATTGAGCATGGCAGCTTCTACCATTTTTGGCGGCGGCGTGCCGTTCCTCTGCCTCTCCTCCATCTCCATATACACTGTTTCAGCTATCTTCTTGCCTTCCTCAAAGAAGAATTGGCCTATGTCTCTCGTCACATCATCAGCAACGACAAGTATCGTCTCATTTTTC
>JAGVOV010000052.1 GCA_020052545.1 archaeon
GAAAAGCGAAGATTTTGATCTTATCAACCCGAAAAATGGAAGAGTTTCAGGAAAACTTAATGCGCACTGGCTTTTTGATGAGCTTGTCAAAGGCGCTTGGGAGACTGGAGACCCCGGAATAATAGTCATCGATAGGATAAACAACAGCGACAGCAACCCAACCCCCCATCTTGGCCAGATAGAGAGCACAAATCCATGTGGAGAGCAGCCATTGCTCGCATATGAGCCTTGCAACCTGGGCAGCATCAACCTCAGCAAATTTGTGTTGCCTGGCAAGAGCGACATGGATTGGGAAAGGCTGAGAGAATGCGTGCACCGCTGCATCCATTTCCTGGATAATGTGATAGATGTCAATAATTACCCATTGCCTATGATAGAGAGAGTGGCTAAAGGCAACAGAAGGATCGGCCTTGGCGTCATGGGATGGGCAGAGACATTAGTGTTGCTTGGAATGCCATACAACTCTGATGAGGCGATAGAGAAAGCAGAAGAAGTAATGAAATTCATAAATGATGAAAGTCTAGTGAAGTCAGTAGAGCTGGCGAAGCAGCGAGGGCCTTTCCCGAACTGGCAGGGCAGCATCTTTGACGCAAAATCAGAATTTTTCAGGGGACAGAGCATCAAGCCGAGGCATTGTGCCAGGACAACTATCGCTCCTACCGGAACAATAGGCATAACTGCAGGCCTGCAAGGAGCTGGAATTGAGCCTTTCTTCGCGACGGTCTATGTGAGATACAACGCTGCCGCGCTTGATGCCATAAAACAGGGTAAGAAGCCGGAAGACAAGGACTGTTTCTTTGAGGTAAATCCATTGTTCAAGGACCTTGCGCAGAAGAATAATTTCTTCGGCCAGAAAGAGAGTGAATTATGGATAAAGATAGAAAACAACCATAAGAGCGTTGTCGGCGTCAAAGAGATTCCGGAGCATGTGCAGCAGCTTTTCCTGACAAGCCACGATATCGGAACGCTAGACCATGTGAGGATGCAGGCTGCCTTCCAGAAGCACACTAACAATGCTGTCAGTAAGACTATCAACATGAGGAATGATGCCACAATAAAAGATGTCGAGGAAGCGTACCTCAAAGCATATGAATGGGGCCTCAAGGGCATCACAATATACAGAGACGGCAGCAAGTCTTTCCAAGTCTTGAACATAAATGAGAAAAAGGCTGAGAAAGCCGAGGAGAAGAAAGAGGCCAAGAAGAGAGGCAACAATTTCGGCGAGATGTCAAGCTATTATGAGATCGACACAGGCTATGGGCCATTGCATCTCCACATAAATTATGACAAGGAAGGGCCAACAAGGCTCTTCACGAACATTAGCCCTATAGGCACGGAGATCTCTGGCTTGACGGCTGCTGTCGGCATCTTGCTGTCAAAATACCTTGAGATGGGGGGCGACCCTGTGAAGATAATTAAGCATCTGAACAGCATTAAGGGCGACAGGCCATACGGCTTCGGCCCGAAAAGGGTAGACAGCATCCCTAACGCGATATCGAAAGCGCTGCGCGACCATTTAATAAAAACGGGTAAGTTCACCGACCCTAACGGCCAGACTGTGCTTCAGGAAGAGGAGAAGCAGACTGTGCTTGCAGAGAAGAATATCAGCGAGGCAAACCTTCACACCCAGCTCTATTGCCAAAAATGCTTCAGCTCAAACGTAGGCATGTCATCAGGCTGTTCTGAGCCCACATGCTATGACTGCGGCTACAGCAAGTGCAGCTGAATGTTGATTATATAATTTCTTTATTTGATTATATAATTTTTTGAGTAAATTTTAAATACAACCTAAAGTACTTTTTGGGCTATGGAAGAAATTAATTTATTGGGAGAGAGTATTCCGTGTCAGAAATGCTTTTCTGAGGAACAAATCATTGAACCACGAGATGCGGGCGGCCATCATAAGGTGTTATGTAAAAAGTGTGGATTAGTTAAATTAATGTACAGCGACAATGGAAATGAGATTGAAGTGAAGACTCGTTTGTAATTATTCATAAACTTTTTATATTATGCAGCTTTCCAATAGAATAGTGAGGCAAAAATGGAGACAAAACAAAAATCAAAGAAAGCAAAAGCTGAGAATACTGTAAATCCTATTCACAAGGACATGACTTTAGGCGAAGTCCTGGCCAAGTATCCTGAGACTGCAGAGGTCATGCAGAAATATGACCTGCACTGCTTCGGCTGCAGCGTAAGCTATGTGGAGACGCTTGAGCAGGGCGTTTTATCCCACGGCTATGATTCCAAGATTGTCAAGAACATGATTGATGATATGAATGCCTATGTCAAAGAGCACCATGATCCGAGCAAGCCGAAGAGAGACTTGAATGTCACCAAGCTTGCTGCAGAGAAGATACTGGAGCTGGCAAAGAAGGAGAACATGGAAGGCTATGGGCTGAGGTTTGCTGTAATCCCTGGCGGCTGCTCCGGCTTCCAATACGGCATGAATTTTGAGAAAGAGGCTGCAAAGGATGACGTTGTCTTTGAGGAGAATGGCGTGAAGATATTCATCGACGCTGAAAGCCTGAACTTTGTCAAGGGAGTAAAGATAGACTATGTCGACAGTCTCCAAGGCTCTGGGTTTAAGATAACTAACCCGAATGCGAAGTCGAGCTGTGGCTGCGGCAAGAGTTTCAGTTAAATTTATATACTAATTTTCTTATATGCAGGTTATGGAGAACCAGAACATATTGATAATGTGCAGGAAGTGTGGTAGGAAGAGCCCTGTGAGCCAGATGAGATATGATAGCAACGGCAAAGATTTAATCTGTATAAACTGCCTCGGCCAGAGGAAAATCGAAAGCCCGAGCATCGGAAAGTCTGTCAAGAAGGAAGGCGGCGAGACTATGAAGTATTTCTGCCCGAACTGCAAATACCGCTTCTCGAGAAAGAAAGAAGTTGGTTTTCCTGGTGTGTGCCCGTTCTGCGGCAAAAGTGGAGTGGATAAAGACTCTGCGACAAGCGCTGATTCTCTTCTCAAAGAGAGCGACAAATTCAAAGACATCTGAGCAAACATATTTAAACTAGTTTTCTCATTATTTTATACATGGCGCTTGAGCTGTTGATTAATGTCTTTATCAGCCTTGTTGGAATCATACTGATAACAAAAGGTTCTGACTGGGCAACAGATAGCATGATCCCGATAGCGAGAAGGCTTGGAACATCATATCTTGCTGTCGGCCTTATCCTTGTCTCTATCATGGTAAGTTTACCAGAGATAATAATATCTGTCTATGCGACAGTCAGGGGCCATTTCGGCATAAGCTTCGGCGTCATTATAGGGAGCGTCATCTGCAACATCGGCCTGATGACGGGGATAAGCGGCATGATAAGGCCGCTTCCTGTCAGCAAAACACTGATATTGCGTGATGGCATCTTTGCTGTATGCCTGGCGTTGCTCATCTATGTTCTAGCCAGGGACAGCGTCATTGATAGGGTTGAGGGCATCTTTCTTTTCCTCATGTTCATCCCCTACTTGATAGTTGTCTGGAACCAGGAGAAGAGGCTGGAGCCAGGGCAGAAGGACATAGAGCTGAAGAATATCGAGCTTAGGCTCAATGTTGCCGGTCTGCAATTCGGGAAGATGAAGGCAGGCATGTTGACTTTTTTCCTTGGCACCGTGCTTCTGCTCTTCGGAAGCTACATATTCTCAGACTCGCTCATAAGCCTGGCAAAGATATCTGGACTTTCTGATATCTTCATCGGCCTGACAATAGGTGCGATAGGGCCTTCTATCCCAAACATAGCAGCCGCAATCCAGGGAACATTGAAAGACATAGAGGATGTGGCGGTCTCTGAGACATTGGGAAGCAACATCTTCACGCTATTGGTGTCGCTCGGCATCCTCTCGATGATAAGGCCTTTGGAGATAACGCCAAGGATGTTCGGCTTTGATATTCCCATCATGGTGGTAATGAGCGGGATGCTGCTCGCATTCATGATCTTCAATAAGAAGACTGTGACAAGATTTGAGGGTTTTGTACTCTTCGGGAGCTATGCCTTCGTGCTAGCGCTGAATGTGGCACATTATCTATAGGGGTATTTCAGAGCGTAAGTAATCTCGCTGCGGCTCGTGAGTTACGCTCCTGAGCATAACTAATCTCGGGCGAAGCCCTCGTAAATCCTCGGAAAGCTCAGCTTTCCGATGGTGCTCAGAAATGCAAAGCATTTCTGATATGCGCTCAAAGAGCGCAATCTTTATAAACCGAAGAAGGTAGCCAATCATTGAGGTAAAATGGGAAGAATAAAGACACAATTGGTGAAAAGGACAACATTTGAATTACTGAAAAGATCCAAGGACAAGTTCACTGACAATTACGAGAAAAATAAGGAAGTGGTGAACAAGTTGATCGATGTTAAGTCGAAGAAGATAAAGAACACGATAGCAGGCTATGCCACAAGGATAATCAAGCGCGGCTATGAGAAGCCGGCTCCGAAAAAAGATGCCGAAGAACACAAGGATAATTCCTAATGCGCCAGTCGCAAGGATACTGCAGAGCGTAGGAGCTAGAAGGGCGAGCCATGAGGCTATTTCCGCCTTGGCTGACGTTCTTGAGGATATGGCCAAGAAGATGGCTGACAAGAGCTTTGAGATTGCGAAGCACACCGGCAGGAAGACAATCCAGCGCGAAGATGTGAAGATTGCTTCAAAGCAGTTCTAAAATGAGCGTTGTCAGAGATTTCACAAATCTGTTCCTGATGGTAGGTGGTTCGCTGATATTGGTTGTGTTGGGCCTGCTTTATTTTGTCCTTACACTCTGGATCGTGAAGATCGGCGCGAAATTTGTGGGATATGAAAATCTTGATGGAAACTGGCTTGTGTTGGCAGCAAGCATAATAGCCACGGGCTCCATTGTGAGCAGTTCTCTGAGAAGGTAAGATTTATATAGGATTCTGGCTTAGCTTTTGCATGGGGGTAATTTCATGAAGCGTACTCACAGCGAGGCTGTTCGTAGCTTCATTTCACGAAAATGAAGTGTCCGTTTTGCGGTAACGAAGAGCAAAAAGTCATAGACAGTCGCGAGACTGAGGATTCTATCAGGCGAAGGAGAGAATGCCTAAAATGCGAAAAACGCTTCACGACATATGAAAGGATTGAGAATGTCGAGATCATTGTCATCAAGAAAGACGGAAGGAGAGAGATGTTCGACAGGAACAAGATCAAGGCAGGGATGCTAAAGGCATGCGAGAAGAGGAGCATCTCAATTGAAGTTGTTGACAAGGCCGTGGATGATATAGAGAAAGAGATCAGGCGGCAGGAAGGCACAGAGATAGAGGCCACGAAGATAGGCGAGATGATAATGAAGAAGCTCAAGGGCATGGACAAGGTGGCTTACATAAGGTTCGCCTCGGTCTACAGGGAATTCGAGGACATCAGCAGCTTCGAGCAAGAGCTGAAGAAACTGAAGAAGTGAAAAAATGATAATTGGACTGACTGGAGAGAATTGCGCTGGCAAAGACACCGTAGCTGAATATCTGCAGAAGAAAACTTTCTTCCCAATCTCTTTGTCTGACATAATAAGAGAAGAGCTGAAGGCGGAAGGGAAGCCGGTCACCAGGGAGAGCCTGTTGAATAAAGGGACTGAGCTGAGGAAAAAGTTCGGGCCGAGGATACTGGCAATAAGAAGCATGCAGAAGATGCAGCCAAATGTCAATTATGTCGTCGTCTCTATACGGAATCCTTTTGAAGTCGAAGAATTGAGGAAGCTGCCTAGCTTTTCGCTATGGTACGTCACAGCCAAGGATGATGTAAGGTTTGAGAGGATGAAATCCAGGGGCAGAGAGAGCGATGCAGGGACCTTTGAGGAGTTCATGAAAGGGGAGCAGGATGAGAACAAGGCAGACAAGCTGGCCCAGCAAGTGAAAGAAGTCTGCAAGATGGCAGACATCACAATAGAGAATAACACGGGATTCAAGGTTTTGTACGAGACTGCTGATAAGCTGCTTGCCGGGCTCTCAAAAGATTTCAAGGCAGACAGGCCCACATGGGACCAGTATTTCATGAATATAGCCAAAGAAGTGGCAAAGAGGAGCAATTGCATGAAGAGGCAGGTCGCTGCGGTCATCGTAAAAGATAAGAGGATTATCTCCACAGGCTATAATGGCACCCCCAGAGGGACTACAAACTGCAATGAGGGCGGCTGCGCAAGATGCAACAATTATGCTGAAGGCGGGACAAAGCTTGACGAATGCGTATGCTCGCACGGTGAGGAGAATTCTATCGTGCAGGCTTCATACCATGGGATCTCAATAAAGGATTCTTCGATATACACGACATTCAGCCCGTGCCTTACCTGCACAAAGATGATCATAAATGCCGGCATCAAGGAAGTCGTCTATAATGAGGCTTATCTATTGACAGAATCTGCAGTCAGGCTGCTGAAAGAGTCGAAAGTCATATTGAGGCAGGTGAAAATATGAAAAACATGAAGAAGACGATAAGCATACTTGCCGTCGTGGTCGGCATCATAATACTGGCGATGCCCAACATCGTGGCCTATTTCATAGGTGCGTTTTTGATAATCCGCGGCCTGTATGACCTCTTCGGGAAGAAGTAAAATTATTTCTTTTTTCCGTAATTGAATATGTCCCTTATGTCTATGTCGCCAGGCTTGAAATTGCCTCTTCTCTGGCTGTATGTAGGATCGGCTGTCGATTTCTGGCCCTGATTTTCTTGCCTTGCCTGCTCAATCTCATGGACATCTGTGCTTGGCCTGTAGCCTTCTGGCGGTGCCTGTCTCTCTTCTCTCTCAACCCTTTCGACGGGGGCGGGTCTTGATTTCAGTGATGCAATCTCATTCTTCAGCGCATCAATCTGGTTCTGCATCTCAACGAGGCGCATATTGACGCTGTTCCTGAAGACTTCCTGCTGGCCTTTTATTGTGTTAAAAAGCTCTTCCTGATTCCCCGACTGCACCGCCTTCACAATCTCCTCAGCATCCTTCTTTGATTCCTGCCTCACCTGGTCAGACATGAGCTTGTTGTCACCGCTGATCAGGCCTTTCTGCTTCAACTCGTTCAAGATATCCTGTACTCTCTGTGTCGGTTCCATGGCAAAGGCATAGAAAAAAGTGGTTTATATAGTTTATGGTTATCTGCTTGTCTTTACGCCCACTTTCATGCAATATCTTGAGATGCTGCATTTAGAGCAGAAAGGGCTTATAGGCCTGCAGACTGTCCTGCCATGGTTGACAAGAAGATCATTTACTAGCAGCCAATACTGCTTCGGCAGCTTTTTCATCAGCTCCCTCTCAGTCTCTTCAGGCCTTTTTGTCTTGACCCAGCCGAGCCTGTTGCTTATCCTATGGACATGGGTATCTACAGGAATAGCGATCTTTTTATGGCCGTAAACGATGACGCAGTTCGCAGTCTTTCTTCCAACACCAGGTAAAGATATCAAAGTTTCGAGGTCTTCAGGAACTTTGTTGTGGTATCGTGTGTTTATTATGCGTGCTATTTCCTTGATTCGCCTTGCTTTGGTCTTGTAATAGTTTGTCAATCTTATTATCTTTCCAATATCCGCGAGTTTAGCCCTCGAAAGTTTCTCTGCATTGGGGTATTTATCGAACAATTGTCTGCTTACTGGATAAGTGACTTCATCTTTTGTCCTCTGGCTCAGGACTGTTGATATTAAAACTTGGAATGGGCCTTCAATCTGTATCTCTGCCAGCGCCGTGTTGCCATAATTCTTCTCTAGCCCTTTTATTACCTCTTTGAATCTCATTTCAATAGCGCCCCGCTCTTGATGCTCCATAGTAATAAGTCTAATTCGTCGACGTCAATTCCAGTCTTCTTGGAAAAAAGCCTCATCCTCTTTTCCATCTTCAAGTACTGCTTCTTATTCTTCGGGACTTTTGCTTCTTTTATCATGCCAAATTCCTTGAGCGAATTCAGGATGTGCTTGTCTATTATACAGTATCCCCTGAAGCCGATGTTCCTGAGGAAGTGGCTTGTCTCTTTGTAGCCAAGGCCCTTGATGTTCTTAACTATGAAATCTCTGAGCTGTTCGCCATCTTTGAAGCTTTCAATGAGGGCTTTGATAGATC
>JAGVOV010000128.1 GCA_020052545.1 archaeon
TATTATAACATAACAGACATAAGGAACCTCTACAGGAACGACCTTAAGCAGTTGAGAGAGATAAAATACTGGATGAGATAATGCCAACCGTAACATTGAACAGGAAGGAAGTGGACAAGCTTTTAGGAAAGAAGCTTGAGGACAGCTACATGAAAGATAGGATATCGATGCTCGGCACTGACCTTGAATCTGTGAATGAAGAAGAGATTGTCGTTGAAGTGTTCCCAAACAGACCAGATATGCTCTCGGAACAAGGATTTGCCAGAGCCTTGAAAGCTTTCATCGATATTGAATCAGGACTGAAACATTACAAAGTCAATAAGTCAGATGAGAAAGTCATCGTAGACAAGTCTGTGGCAAAGCTGAGGCCTTACACGGCCTTTGCGCGCGTCACAGGGATTGACTTTGACGATGACAAGCTCAAGCAGATTATACAGCTGCAGGAAAAGCTGCATGGAACTTACTGCAGGAAAAGAAAAAAAGCCTCTATCGGGATATATCCTTGCGAGCATGTGAAAAGTCCAATCACTTACAAGATGATGCCGAGAGAAAAGATATTCTTCCATCCGTTGCAGGCAGAAAAAGAGATGACTGCTGATGAGATATTGAAAGAACATCCCACTGGCGCGGAATTCGCGCATATCATAGATGAGTGGAAAGAATTCCCATGCTTCATAGATGCCAACGGCAATATAATGTCTCTTGTCCCGATAATAAACAGCAACTTGACAGGCCGCGTGACGACTGAGACAAAAGATGTCTATGTCGAATGCACCGGCACGAGCAAGGAAGATGTCAAGATACTTCTCAACATACTTGTCACATCGCTGGTAGATATGGGCGGCAGCATCCACAGTGTGGAGATAGATTATGGTGATGAAAAAGAGATGACGCCAAACCTCAATCCTGGCGACATGAAGCTTGACATAAACTATGTGAATAAGATTCTTGGACTTGGCCTAGCAGAAAAAGATATCAAGAAGCTTCTTGGAAAGATGGGATTCGGGCTCGAGAACGGAAATGCGAAAATCCCTGCTTACAGGGCAGACATACTGCACCAGATAGACCTTGTGGAAGAGATAGGCATCGCCTATGGCTACGAGAATTTTATTGAAGAAATACCAAAATTGAGCACGATAGCCAATGAGGACAAATTTGATGGGATAAAGAGGAAGATTGCAGAGATACTTGCCGGCCTCGGCTTCATAGAGACAAACAATTATCATTTAACTGACAAGGCAAAGCAGACAAACATGATGGAGACAAGGCTTGAGCTTGTGGAATTGAAAAATTCCCTGAGCGCAGACTACAATTCTTTGAGAGCCTGGCTGATTCCGGAACTTCTTGAAACCTTGAAGGACAACAAGACACAGGAGCTGCCGTACAATGTCTTCACTATGGGTAGGGTGTTCAAGCCCGGTACAAGCGAAGTTATCGAGAGAGAACGGCTTGCCATCATGATGAGCCCCACGGATTTCACAAAGATTAAACAAATACTTGAATATCTGATGAAGATGCTCGATCTCCAGTTCCAGATCGAGGAGACGAAGCATCCTAGCTTCATAGAAGGAAGGGTGGGCCGCGTCATCATAAATGAAAAAGAAGTTGCCTATATCGGCGAGATAAGCCCAAAAGTATTGGAAAACTGGGGAATAATAAATCCAGTGGCCTGCCTTGAGCTGAACCTGTCAGAAATATTTACTTCTTAGGCTTGGCTGCTTTAGGCTTCTCTGCCTTGGCAACTTTTCTCTTGACTGAAGGCTTTGCTCCTTTTGTCTTCGCTTTCTTTGCCGCTATCTCAATTCCCAGAGACTTGAAGGCCGCTACAACATCTTCATGCGAGGCGCTTTTCTTTATCTCCAGCATCTCTTGTGTAGGCTCAAGATGGAGGATATTGCATTTCTTCCTTCTCGTCTGACCGTCAATGAGGACATAGCCTTTGCCTAATGCTTCGACAACGACGCACTTCAGATTAGAATCTCTTCCTGCAACTTTTACACAAATCCTTCCTATCGAAAACATCTTGTTTCACCTTTCTCCTTGGGACTGTCACCAGTTTCCCTGGTTAAACTCTTGCCTTGGCTTTTATAGCGGACCTGCTGCACGCGCTGCAGAGATTGCCGCCAAATACCCTTGTAGGCCTTCTCTCGCTCTTTGACATCGCCCTAATCTTGTAAGGCAACTCGCGAGGCATGCCGCTAAGAACCTTGCCGCATTTTCCACATGTATGCTTTGAAGGTTTCCTTCTAACATAATGCATGACTGTCTTTCCGCCAGGCGTCCTTTTGTGGATGCGCCTGAATGTTCTTGACCTATGACTTGGTGTTGGCATGTTTGAGTGGGAGATGAAGAGGCTTTAAAAACCTTTCCATCAGTATAAATCAAGGATTTTCCTGAGAGCGAGGCTGAAGATCAGAGAATATGCTATGTAGGCTGCGATCCATCCAGGAAACCAGCCGAAGATGTTGAAAGCTTCGCCAAAAGGCTTCACTTCCTTGTTGTTTATCTGGATGAATGTGAGCTTGCTGTTCTTGATGAGCTCCATTGGTTGCTCATACATCCCGTTAACATTGCTTACAAGCATAGTCTTTGAGAAAGTGTCATCTTTATAGTCAAATTTCAGCACATAAGTCCCCGAGTCTGCCTTCAGCTTCCATGAGGCTTTCCCTAAATCTATTTTCTGCATCTTATCAGAGAGAAGCTGCATATTGTCCGGAACCTCTATAGTGACATTGCCTGCTGCGCCTTCGACGAAATGAAGCGTCGCCTGGAACTCCTCCATGGGATCTATGTTATGATAAGCCATATGAGAATTGAGCCATGCAAATATTATTATTATTGGTAGGAAAGTTATCAGCGTCGGCTTGAGCGAGTGCTTCATGTACTGCATGTTCACGTCCATCGCCTTCTTCTGGATCTCCATGAACTTTTTCGGGTCTTCCCTGTGTTTCTTCATCTCTTCCTGGAATCTCTTTATGTCCAGCTTCAATGATTTCATCAAATCTTGGTCTGTCACCCATTTGTAGATGAATGTTATGACAACAGATATGACCAAAGCGATAATAAGGATAGAAAGCCATTCTGGCAGGCGAAGCAAAGGCAATAATACTGGATTGAATATAGAGTCAATTAAGCTCATTGTCCGCCCATCATTTTCCTTAGCATTGGATTCATGTCCATCATGTGCTGCTTGGCGATGTCCTCATAAAGCTTATAGACAATCATGACAGTCAACAAAATTCCTGTGCCTCTCGCAAGTGCGCCTGAAAGGTCTGCGATGGCCGCCATCAGACCGACAGCTATCGCTCCCATTATTGTGAGAGGGGTTATATATCTCTCGAGGATCCTCTCAAGTATCCTTTTGTCCTGCCTGAAGCCCGGTATCTGGAGCCCCGATGCCGAGATCTGCTCGGCTTGCGAACGTGCATCCATGCCTGCCGTCTGCACCCAGAACCATGAGAATACCACAGAACCTACAACCAAGAAGAATGTGTATGAAAGCGCCTGGCCTATAACGGTCCAAGTCGCAGTCCCAGTGACGAATTGTTCCACTAAGTTAGGTGAGTATATCCAGAAGATGAAACCTGATTCGGGCGTGCTGCTTCCTGCGGCAAATGTGCCGAGCCATGCGTGGCCAGAATTCTGTAATAATCTTGCCCACAGCTGGAAGTTCGCTATCAATGCTGATATCAATATCACAGGGATGTTGCTTGTGTACATGAAGTTGAGCGGCCATCTTATGCCATGCCCTCTTATCCTCCCGAATGACAATGGGATCTCGATCTTCATCGACTGTGCATAGACTGCCAGCAGGAAGACAATTATCGTAGCCAATACCGCCGTGAGCATCAGCAATGCTGTTGTCTGGTCGCCCTGGCTGAGAGATTGGAAGAATGCGATTATTGCGCCTGTGCTATAGGCGTAGCCCGACGGCGTATTAGGGCCGGGAAGCCAGCTTATTGCCCTTATGAATATTTCTTGTGAGACCCCAGCGGCTATGAAGAGGCTGATTCCTGAGCCAAAGCCCCACTTGCTCACTACTTCATCCATGAACAAGACCAGGA
>JAGVOV010000118.1 GCA_020052545.1 archaeon
CCAAAAGCGTGAGGCATTCGCTTCGCTCAACCTCACGAAAATTAGTTAAATGAAAAAGATATTCTCATGATGTCAAGGCCAATGACGAACGTAGAACCTATGCCTTAAGTGGCAGAATTCAGGAGTAGCGGAGGCCTTGGCTCTAATATTCAGACAGGCTCTTCTGCTTCTTATCCTGCTCTTCCTCAAAATAAGCCATTCTTGCTCCAACTCTTCTTATCTCTTTGGCTTTTTCGCCCAGGAATTCTTCAACCAGATCTTTGATGGCACTTTTGACTTGCCCTTCACTAGGCTCTTGCTGGAAAGTCCTTGACTTTGTGTAAGTGTTAAGGTCTGTCGTCACAAGAATTATACTGAAATTCCTGAAACCCTTAGTTTTTCTTTTCAGCAATTCATGATAAGCTCGTTCGATATTCTCTGCTAAATAATCCAAATCCCTAGAATTCTCCTTCAGTGTAAGTATACTGCTTAGCTGCTTCCTCTCCTTTTCCTCAACTTCCCTGTCATCGACGCCATTCGAGAAATCATGCATCCTCGTGCCTATAGTCTCTCCAAGAAGCTCAACAATCCTGCTTTTTCCTGCGCTTGAGATATCAATAATCTTCTCAATCATCGTATCTTTCAGCTTCTGCTCCGTCTTTGGCCCGATGCCAGGAATCTTGCCTATCGGCAGCTCTTGGATCATTTTAATGTCTTCAACAACTGTCAAGCCATCCGGCTTCTCCATGTCAGAAGCTATCTTCGCAGCGATTTTTGTGCCTGCTATGCCGATGCTGCAAGTGAGGCCAAAATTTTCCTTTATATCTTTTTTTATCTCAGTAGCCCTTCTTATTGCTTCTTCATAGCTTCCCGTGCTGCTGACATCGCAGTAAGCCTCATCTATGCTCGCTACCTCAATCTTGTCGACCTTGCTCTCAACAAGCTCAAAAACTTCATCAGACAATCCCTTGTAATAATCCTTCCTCAATGGAAGAAAAACCGCTTCTTTCACATTGGCCAGCATCTTCTTAGCGAACACTATAGGAATGCCAGATTTCACGCCATATTCCCTTGCGATATAGTTTGCAGTCGCGACAGCGCCGGAATCCTCAGTCCTGCCGGAATAGACGCATATGACTAGCGGCACATCGCGCAGCTTCGGATTTTCGTGCATCTCAACACTGGCAAAAAAGCTGTCCATATCGATATGCATTATTATCCTCATGTCCGGAAGAAAAGCACATTTTAATTAATAATTTGTGGATTACCCATACCTTAATTTTAAGACAAGCAGCGAAAACGCAAGAGAGCTCTCAAGTATGCCTGACAATATCAAAGGCAGGCTGTTTATCCCGATGCCATACACAAGCCAGCTTAATAATCCGAGCAGATATATAGAATTCCACATCACGGAAATGTCTTTTGTTGACTTGGTCTTCCACGATTTGATGATCTGCGGGGCCAATGCGACCGCAATCATGATCATGCCTGCGAAGCCTGCGATGTCGATGTACTGCATATGGCAAGATAAAGCAGCATGGTATTAATATTTTACCTGAAGAAAATAAGCCCTCGGGGAGAATCGCACTCCCGACCTGCAGATTGCTTGCATTTTGTAGCTACAAGTCTCGGCTAAGCGTTTAGCTTAACTGCCGCAATAGCTACTATGCTACGAGGGCCTACTTACTGAGAAATGCAGTTGGTTTAAAAATTTAATCCCCAATTGTTGCCCTGAAGTTGGGCCCCGGCACTGGCGGATGGGCCGGGCCTTCATCATGCTCCTCGCTGTGCGCAGGATGGCCAAATTCCTTTATGTTCAGGAATTGTGCTATAGCGCTTTGCAGCAAATGAGAATCCCTCAAAACCTCTTGCTTATGGTTCTCGAAATCCCGGAAAAAAAGACGCCTCCAGTAAATGTCAAGGAAATGCTTCAGAAACCAATGATTGCGCCAGTTCTGCTGGAAATCGACCTCAAGCCACGCCCACACTTTTATCTCGACCTCTGCCGTATTTGTCTTGAACTTCTTGCCTTCTTGCACCACTTCAATATCTTTGGCGCCAAGTATCTTTATGTTTATGTCAAAGACGCGCCTGTAGAAAGGGTTGTTCTGCGGCACATAAGCGCAGCGCCAGAAGATAAAGCTGTAATTTCCCTGCTCCCTCTTCCTTTCCCTGTAATAGACCTCAGGAAAATCCGCATTTTCCTTTGCGTAACGTTCCTCCACAAGCCACTGGTGCATCATCCTGTAAAGGTTGAGGACATGAACTACATCTCTAGCTTTTACCCTGAAATAAGCAGCTTTGAGGCCTATCCTCTCATCCTCATCGCCAACCGGCACTTTGCTCATATCTGCCATGCAGATTTCATACTTTTCCAAGTTTATAAAAGTTTCGTCACCAAGGGCTTTGCACATATTTTAAGGCTATTTATGTGCAAAAGGGACTTCTGCACATTTTTTAAAATCAATTTCTATGCCAAGCTCAAAGGCTTCCTGCACGAGTACACAGAGGTTATGAGTAAGGCATTTTGCCAGAATCTCGTTAGTCTGCCCCGTCTCATACTTCGACCTTAGATTATCGCCAAACTTGCGCTTCAGCATGTGAAAAGTGGTCTCGACGTTTGATCTCTTGTGGTAATGATAGCCAAACTGCTCAGGGTAATTCATGAAGAACTTGTACATCTTACCCCATATCCCAAAACTCGTGCTTACAGTATTTGATTTGAAAGGGATGAATGGCACTGCTCCAGCTTCCCAGATAAAGCGCAGGTTTTCCTTCGATGAATAGCCCTTATCTGCGCTGATTTCCTTCATATCAAAAAGCTTACCTGTCTGCTCGACCAAACCCTGAAGTTGGTTCATATCAGAGACGTTGCCTGGCGTTATGTTGGCAGCAGTAATAATGTTTGTTCTGACACCACAGGTAAGGTGTACTTTCCTCCAAACCCTTTCCTTATTGCTATCCCTACCCCACTTAAACTCACGCCAATGCCCTCAATCCATACTTCGTACTCGACAACTATTTTATTTACTTCACCAATCGAGTAATGTTGTTTAAGTGAGTCAATAGTCATTTCTTATCACCTCTATGACTTTGAAAAAAAGTTATTGATTTCTTTTTTTACTTCTTCTTTTGGCTTAAATAACCTTAAAGTTAAATTGTTTAAATCACCAGCCAATTTACCGACAAATTTTTGCATAGATTCTTTTGAATCTGGCTTTACAAATATACTTCCATCAGAA
>JAGVOV010000179.1 GCA_020052545.1 archaeon
CAGTAAAGCTCAGGATTCAGCAGCTGTGGCATCTTTGCGGCTCTCGCCAATATCCAGAAGGGAAAAAGGCGGCAGTTCAGCGGCCTTGCTTCATACACTGTGCATCTATTTACACCGCAAGTCTTCTCGTCACTTTTGTCCTCATAAAAGGCGCAAGTCGCTGCAAGGCCGAAGCCATAATCCATTACTTTATCATCATCAGTAGTGAACGCATTGATTGTTATCTTACCTTCCGCCGCGAGCTCGCTCGGCATCTTTCCCAAGAATCTCGAGAGACGCGCTATATCCACTATTGTTATCGCTATCTGCAGCCTTGGATTTATGCAGCACTCACCACAATGGTTGCACTTCAGCTTTGGCATGCCCTCAGCTCTTTTATGCTCTTCATCATAGCGTGCTTGGTGCCAGGATACCTTGCCTCAATGCCGTCAAGCGATGTTTTCTTCGCTTTGAACTTTATCCCTCTGAGTTTGCAGTATTGCCTCATCTCATAATATGAGATTGTGTCAAATAGTTTGATGATCTTTCTATTCTCTCTTAATCCCATATTGCCCGCTATCTTGATCATAAAATCATCTATCTCATCTTCCAGGAAACATGGAACAACAACTGCATCGGCCTTGCCGGAAGCAACAATCCTCTTGCCTGACTTTCCAAAGACCTTGTCAATGAAATGGCGGCACAATCTGTCCTTTACCATCAGGACTTTCATCTTTCCCAAGCCTGATCCCCTTATCTTCTTCCTAACCCTCTTCTCAATGATCTCAGCATAGCAGCGGCCACAGTATGCGATTGTTGTCAAAATAAGGCCTGCTCCCCTGCCGCATTTGTAGCATTGCATTGGTGTGGTAATTATACTTTAATATATAAATAAACACCGAAATATTTAAATATAAGTTATGCCATTCTACACTACTAGTAAGTAGAAACTGTTCATTTGGGGAAAAGGTTTCACTATCACCTCTTTTTTCCCGGGAACGTCTCAGCAATGGGGCGTTCTTGGGTTTTTAAAGCCCAGCTGAAAGCATGCTCTGCGTGATTATCTCTCTATAAAGGCCGATGTTGTTCAGGACATAAGCCTCGACCAAGGCGCCTAGAACCAAGAAAAGGATGCCAAAAAGGAAGAGCATGAAATTATATAAAAAGACCTCATTGAAGCGCCTGCTCTCGAATTTCTCAAGCAAAACATCTTTTGAGATTACGCTGCCGGATATCGAGGCAGTTATATATGCCATCGCCTCAAGGAGCATATGGGGCGTCACTATAAGCATGATGACGAAGAAATAATAGAATGGGTTGACTGAGGCATAGATCGCTGCATTCTTCGCTGTTATTCCAAAGATGGTCCCCCAGACAGAGGCATTCCATGTTATCAGGAAAATGGCACCATCACCTGTGAGAAGGGCTATGAAGAAACAGGCAACCATCACCCAGAAATTATTCACGAGCAGGTTCCAGAACAGGCCAAGGCTTATTGCCGCATTCCCAGAGCCGTTGCGCATCGCCAATTGCTCCCTAAAAAGATGGTTTGTGCTCAATGAATCAAGCCATATCGCGGAAAATGCGTAAACGACAAATATGCCAAGGAAGATAAAGATATAGATCTTCAGGAAAGGCTTGTTGTCTTTCCACAATTCCTTCATCGAGAATCTCTTCTCCCTGTCCTCCATTCTCTCTTCTATGGAGAAGAGCTTGTAGAGTTCAGGAAGCAAAAGCAGTGAGATGAAAGCTACTGCCACAAGAGCAGGATCTGCAGGGAAAAGGATCTTTGCGGCAAAAATTCCTATTATGGAATAGCCGGCTGCGAGCAAGAAAGCGTATCTTGTCCTTTTCTCAAGCCAGTCTTCAGGGAGCAGATGCTCTAAAACCATAAATGGAACTTTTTTGCTTTGTATATAAACTTTTGTCTATATCTGGAAGTGGCTATCTGATACTTGTTATCGCCCTTGTCTTCCTTTTTCTCCTGAATGCGAATGAGACTAATATCCCCAATATTATCCCGGAAGCGATATATGCATAAGGACGCAGGTCGATGTCAAAAGCCTGCTCCTCTCCGCTACTATTGTCAAAAAACATATCTAAACTTGACATCTCGAGGGCATACTCAGCATATAGGAAAGCGCTGGCCCTATCCGATTCTGTAAGGCTCTGGGCATATTCATAATAACTATAAGCAAGTATCGGGAAACTCCCCCTTGCTACTTGCTTCTCAATGCTTATATGGGCGAGCTCGATCCTTTTCTTTATCAAGTCATTGGTCTCATTCAGGTCATAGCCCATCAGGCCTATCACAACATCCGCCTCTGCTTTCGCCTTGCTGGCCTTGAAAAGACACATCGCATAATTACCCTTACTGAAATCAGTATGCGCGCCATTCAGCGTGTTCCGGGATTCCTTCAGTCCATAAGGTATCAAGAGGCTCACATATGCTAGCCTTTCCTCAGCTTCCCCCGTCTTCATCTCGCATCCCTGGCTGAGGCTTTGCTTGCTCAGATCCAATTTCTGTCCGTCGACCTTGAAGAATATGCTCCAGGCTTTTGCGCTCTCAAATCTTTCAAAGCCATATGATAGATCATGCAAAGCAGCTTCTTTGTCGTCCTTGTTTATGTCACCGTTGACCTTGTCTATAGAATATATTGAATCAGTTATGCGTTCCTTAACTATCATGTAGGTCTGCAGGCTCGTTATGGTGCCATTACCTTCAAGCTCAAGCGCCGTGTCTGATACATCCAGC
>JAGVOV010000167.1 GCA_020052545.1 archaeon
CCATTTCTTCTATTGATACCATAAGGGGTGAAATAACGCTCGGCTATTAAAAGGTTTTTGATTGGATTTATTGGATACGACGATTTTTCTTCAATCCTAAGTACGTTTTTCCAGCTCTTAAGGCGTTTTTTCCTGCAGCTCTTTATAAAGCAAATTTGGCTGTTTAATAGCCTCCCTAGAGGCATCTTGGGGCCTCCTTAAAGCCTTTTATATGGCCTTTTTACGGCTTCTTGGGGGGTTATAGCTATTTGTTGTTACTGAATGATAGTAAAATTTATATACTCTTATCCCCAATAATAGCCCAAGGGGTGTTAAAATGGTGCTTGAAGATATCTGCAGCAAAGAGAAGAGCTACAAGAAGCTAGAGAAAGAGCAGAGCCAGATTATTGACTATGTGGAGGCCAATAAATGAACTGGCGCAGCTATCTTGTCTGGCCTTTGATGGCGGCAAACCTGGCAACGCCTTTTGCTGAAGTAGGCCAGGCTTTGAAAGCAAAGAAGATTAATGACAAACTTACTGAGATAGTTAGGAACCTGAGCAAAAGCGACAGGGTCATGGATTACCTTAACAGAGACGCTGCAAAGGCATATGGTTTATTCTCAAAAAAAGGATGGGTCGATCCTTGCGATATGATAGAGCGCCAGGGAATGGCGCAGGGCGAGCTGATATCTAACGTTTTGACAGATTATGTTGTCGAAGCCACCAAGCTGCATGTGGCGCATCCCGATTGGGATTATCCGAAAGTTATGCTTGAAGCAAAGAAAGCTCTTGGAAAGATTGAGGTCAATGATATAAAGCCGGTCTTTGATTATTACAGAGGAACATTATCAAGGGAGTTCAAGTACACTAAAGGAGAGAAAACCTTCTCTGTCCGTATAGGCCCAAAGGATCAATTTAATCATTGGTATGAAGGCGCGCTATTTTCTGATTTTGATGTTACTTTCAACGCTTATCTGAAGGCCAGGCATCTCGGAATAGATGTGCTCACCAAAAATGGCGTTGCCAGCAGCACTTATTACTGGGAAGATTCAACAGACGCGATAACAGGAAAGGATTACGACGAGAAAACCGGAAGAAAGCTTGGAGGAAGGGGGGTAGACACAAATCCTGAAATGCTGACTGATTATGAGATGGAGCATGGCAAGCAGGAGCCCGGGATTGTGGGAAACGTCATCTTCAAGGTCGAGCAGTTTCTGAAGATCCTTCCGACTTATGAATTGAGGAAATTGGCCAATGAAAAGAGCGTTGACTTCAACGCCCTTGCATCTACTATGTGGGATTCAATTCCTTTAGAGGAGATTATCGGAGAGATCGCATCGAGCAGCAGGACCAGGCAGAGTTCTGAGCCCATGCTCTACGCAGAGGCCATGACTCTTGCGGTGCTGCCGGTCATCAGATATCTGCACGAGAACGGAATAAATGACGTGGTCATAGCAGACAGAGGCAACAGGCCGGCTGGAATCGTGCTTGAAGAGATCGTTAAAGAGCTTGATCTTGGCATAAACGTACATTACGCAAAGATATCGAATCTGAAGAAAGTGTCAGAAGGCTACATGTTCACAGATGAGTTCGCGAACAGTGTCCAGAACCCCGATTATATAATGTCTTTGGTCAGGGAATTAAGGATATTGAAAGATGATGAGGACAAGAAGGAGACCAGCGACGGAGAGCGCCTGAAGATAAGACAACGGATAAGCGAGATTGGAGAAGCTTTGAAGCCTTATTATGAGCAGACAAAAGAAAAGGTAAAGGAGCTTTACAAAGAAGGGCTGGCAAAACATGTAACTGTGGACCACAGCAACTTTGTTGTATTTGATGATTTCATAAAGAGCGGCTCGGCCAGAGCTGCTACAATTGATGCCCTTACAGGCCTTGGATATGATGTTGATGAGGGCAAATTCATAGCTATGATAAACACCGACGGCAACAAGTCAGGAGCTTTTGCTATAAACCTCGGCAATATGTTTGACCCGAAGAAAGACACAGACTGGCAGACGATGCTTGAATACCACCACAAGCAGCTTGAGATAGGAGTTACATACGGAATGGATGAAGAGACTGTAGACCAAAGTAAGCTGTTTGAAAGATGGAGAATCATAGACCACTACAAGCTTCAGGCGCCAAAAGACAAATTTTTTACAGCCGAAGAGGCCATGGGCATAGCGAAGGACATCAGGCAGAATTATGTGATAAACGGCCACTCACTTTTCTTCGCAGTCGATCTCATAGGAAGAGAGTGGAGCGAAGACTTGCAGAGAGATGTAAATTTTAAGATTACAGATTTCTACAGGCAGAGGCTTGTCGACGGAATAAAGAGCACACTGGATAAGGCAGAAAGAGTCAACGTGAAGCAGTTCATAGAAGGCCATAAGGTGGACAGGCTTGAGAGATATGTCATGGACCTACAAGAAAGGCTGAGGGATGCAGCATGAACTGGCGCAGATATATCTCAGCAGCTTTGATCCCAGTTGAGCTATTCATGAATCTTGCATTCATCAGGCCAGATTCTAAAAAGATTGAGCAGCAGAACCTTGACAAGCTCAAAGGCATGTTCTCAAGCGCTTACACAAGGCTGACGAATGTCCATCCGATATCGCTCGGCGAGCTCCATGGGATGGTCACTGATGATAAGATGATTTGGCACCCTGTAGACAATGTGATGTTGGGAGAATCGCCGAACCTGAGGTTTTTGGATGAGGCAAAAGTGGAATTTGTCAAGAGATGCGCGGAGCTGAAGATGAATTCTCCTGGCATGAGCTATGAAAATATATTTAGAGAAGCAAGGAAAGGCCTGGGAGATTTTGAAGTGACAGAACAAAAGGTAAATTATCTTGAACACAACCCAGGAGACGCTATTTGGAAGCACAAATCAGATGATCATATAGACATAAAGCAGGAAGTTCCTGGAAGCCTAATGAGATTTTCTTCATTTTCTGGCAGAGGGTTCTCAAAGGACAATCCTGCAAGCTTTGACAAGAGATATATCCCAAGAGATTTGATGCTGATAACAGATTTTGACAAGCTGCTTGAAGCGTATGAAAAAGCAAGGCAGTTAGGCCCAGAGACACTGGAGAAGAGCTGGACAGAGAATGGCGTGACCGAGTATGAGATTGAGAATGGCACGCAGGACAAAGGCGTTGTTGGAAATATGCTCTATGATCTTGAGGGGAAGCTCGAGAACCTTGACAAGCTGCTTAAGCTGATGCCTTCCAATCAGATAAGCAAGGAAGATGCTGCCAGCGTGATAGCATCCGCCTGGGATTTTGCTCCGAGGATGCCGGCACAGACGATGCAGATAAGCCCTGTCAGCCAGCAGAGCAATGTCGCAAGGATATATGCAGAGCAGCTAGCATTGGGAACTTTGTCAGTGCTTCGTGATTTATACGCGGCCAGTGTGGATGAGGTCGTAGTGGCAGACAGGGGCAACAGGCCTGCCGGTATGGTGCTTGAGCATATTGTTGGTAGATTGGATATTGACATGAAAATAAATTTCGCCAAGATCTCGCAGATAAAGAAAGTCTCAGAGTCATATTCGTTCACTGATGAATTTGCCGCTTCGACAGGCCTTGATGTCGCTGAGGTTAATGGCATTGTAGAGAAAGTTAGAGGACTAAGGAAAGAGTATAATGAGAAAGGGATAATGCATGAGGACGCTCAGGAGCTGAAAGCAGAGATAGCAAGAATTGAAGAGGGCCTTTCGTCTCTATATGCAGAGACAAGGGCAAGGGCGAGAGAGCTTTATTCTGCCGGACTGCAACGCTACACAGACCTGAGCGGCCGCTTTGTGATATTCGACGATTTCATTAGGACCGGCAAAACGAGAGACGACACTATTGGCATCTTGAGAGATATGGGCCATGATGCAGGCTATGACAATTTCATTGCTGCAATCAATACTACCGAGAATGTTTCAAATGTTGCAGCAATCAACCCTGTCTTCAGCAGCGTCTATGACTGGAAGCAGAAATGCAGCTGGAAAGAGCTTCTTGAATATCATAACAGGCAGCTTGAGATCGGGATAAATTATGGTATGGATAAAGATGTAAAAGATGCGGAGAAGATGTTCGACAGGTGGCAGGTGAAGGACCATTACAAGCTTCCAAAGCCAAAGGACGGCCTTGCTTACGAAGAAAATGAAGCCAAATGGTTAGGCTGGAAGATGAAGATAGAAGGAAAATACAGAGTCTCCGCTGATTTTCATTTCGAAGACAGGATAAAGGCGATGCTTACCGGAAAATCATGGAGCAAGGAGCTCGAGGAAGACATCAATATGGTGGTCACCGAGACATATCAGACCATTCTTCTTCTGGAAGTCAACCGCATGATGAGCCGCTTCGGAAAAGATGAGCTGCTTGACTTTGTCATCGGGAAAAGGTCTCCGAATGTTGAGGATGCTGTCAACTCGATGATGCAGCAGAACGAATCTGGAAATATAATCGGATTAGGACGCCATCTGTACGATAAATTATATTTGCCTAGAGACCACGCTTTCCTGGAATCAAGTGGGGCCTTGCCCAAATCAAAAGAAGTTGAAAATATCGCAGCCTAGTAATACATCTCCAGGAACGGCTCAGCCATCTCATAAACCAGGATGGCCAGGTTCACTGCATGATGCAGAAGCACCGCATCAGCACCCTTGGACTTGGCCATCAGGTTTTTCGCTTCCTCTTCGATGGTCTGCCTCTCTGCCACAATATGGTGCACTTTCTTCTCGTCAAAAGTGTAATAGCATTCATAGAATGTCCTCACAAGCTTCGATGCCTTCGTGAATTGGTCTAAGGCGACATGCCCGACTTTCTTGCCCTGGAACCACTTAGCGACATACTTGTACTCATCCACAATCCTCTCATTCTCCTGTATCAATGCATAGAGATATTTCACGCGGAGCTCATCCTTGTAGCCTTTCTTGGCCAATAAACGCTTGCAGAAATCTGTCAGTTTGTTGTTAACTTTCTCAGCAGCCAATAAGCGCTGCATTGCCGCAGAATCAGACGTCTTCAAAGCTTCAATAGTTTCCTCAGCCACCTGGACAGAGATGAGCATGCAGCGCCTGAACACATTGTCGAACTGCTCATCATCCATAGACACGATGTCTGACAGCTTCACATAATCCTTGCCTTGGTCTATGACCTCAACGCCAATGAAAGTCGGAAGGTTGCTCTGTATGTAATCGATTATTTTGGGGTTCTTCGACCTCAAGATTATCTCTTCATATCCCTTTTTGTACAGGGCAGCAAAGACCCTCTTAAGGTATTTTGGCCTCTCAAAATCGAGTGTCAGGTCTTTGGTCTCCTTCTTGTGCTCTTT
This sequence comes from archaeon, assembly GCA_020052545.1. Lineage (GTDB taxonomy): Archaea > Nanobdellota > Nanobdellia > Woesearchaeales > JAGVOV01 > JAGVOV01. The sequence goes on from JAGVOV010000167.1 coordinate 5,309, forward strand.
GTCTGTGTAGATCACAAGCTTGTTTCCCTGCTCCTCTATCTCAAGCTCATCCCCGGGCTTCAAATCAAATCTCTCAGCCCATTTGCTCGGCAGGCTCGCAACCAGAGAAGAGGAACCAAGACGGACGATTTTGCGCTTCATAGGGGCTATAAAGGGGGTTTAGTATATAAATTTTTCTAAAATATATGTAATCTCACTTATATATATAATATATGAAAAAAGTATATATTAACCCACGTCAATACCTAAGTGTAGTAACAGATTTTGGGGGTGTCAAGATGGGTTACATATTTTATGATGACCACGATTGCAAGAAGTGCGGCCATTTCACCAATCTTTTTTGCGACCAGTGCGGCAAGGGCATCTGTAATTCGCATAGGATCTTCCTAGACATTACAGTGAACCATGGCATTGACGTATGCAAGGATTGCCTGGAGAAATTCAGCCCAACAGGCAAAGTTGGCGGCGTCCTTCTCAATGCAGGAAATGTGAGGCGCTACTGATGACAAAGATCGTAGAAGTTCCAGACATCGAATGGAAGTATCGCTTCACGTGCAACAAATGTGGCGGCCACGCCATCATAACATCAGTCTTGAATGCGGCACAATTGAGCTCGCCTTTCATAGGATGGTCGGTAGGAAGGATTTGCCAGAACTGCAGGAATGTGATTGAGATAACAGACAAGCCTTTCATGTTGGGAGCGAGGGAAGGCCCGATTAAGATATCAGATTTTACGGACAGGAATGATTAGGAGGGAAAAATGATAACTACGATACATACGATAAAAAGACATGAAGAGAATAAAGGCGATGAACTGACAGAGCTCGGCCACAAGCTGGCCTATGCATCTGGAGCTCAGTTTGCACGTGGAACTTTTCTTTCCTTGCAGCAGGAGTTTGGCGAAGTGAAGGATATTTTAGTGTTCCACAGCCCTTTGAACAGGGCAAACCAGACTGCGACAGAATTTGCCAAGGCAATCAAGGACAAGACCGGAGAAAAATACAATATTGAGGCCCCTAAAGCAGAGGAACTGCTCAAGGTGCAGGGTTTTGACGATGATTATAGGAAGAGCTTAATAGAGCAAGGCCTGGTTTCGCAAGACGGCTGGATGAACAAGGGACTTGTTTACTTGCTACAGCACGATCCTGCAGCTACAGGCAACGGAGAGAGTAATGCATCTGTTGCAGGAAGGATAGCGAAGCATATCGACAACTTGCGCTACTTGACCAAAGGCGGAAAGGCCACAGTCTCTGTAACACACGGTCCGTTGCCAGACCATTTCTTGGCACATGTTTTGTTTGATAATTACAAGGCAGAGCCGATAGAGAAAGTCATGGAAAAGGTAGGAGGCCCGTTCAACAATGGCGATAGCTTAGAAGTCATCGCGATGATAAGGGATCATGGCCTCGACTATGAAGTCAGGAGAGCAGGTAGAATGCTGACTACGATAAGCAGCAGTCATATGCATTATTTGGCGGAGAACTTGAAGTGAGCCTTATGTCTGACAAGCCTAAAGCGAAGAAGAGGACTGTCCGTGTCACAATAAAGAGACACGAGAAGAACAAGGAAGATGAACTTACGCAGGAAGGCTTGAAGGACGCATTGAAGTATGGTGTTGATTACATAAAGGTAGGCAAGGGCCAGTATGCGCTCAAGGTGAAAGGCAAGATCTACATCTACCACAGCCCGAAGAACAGGGCAAGGCAGACTGCGCAGCAGCTCTATCGTGGCATAATGATGGGAGAAGAGAAGGGCATCGAGACTGCTTACTCGCCGCTTGAAAAGGAGCTTCTTGACGCGCAGGATATCCCAAAAGCATACAGGAAGAGGCTCGCGCCATTGACTACAAAAGAGAGATGGAAGAAAGAGGGCTTGCTGTATGTTGTGAAGAATGACCCCGGAAAAGAGGGTGGAGAATCTAACGATAATGTAGCGGCAAGAGTGGCAAAATACATCCTCGAGATGGAAGAGAAGTACATGGAAGGGACAGAGGACGGCTCTGAGACCCAAGTGATCGGCATCTGCCATGGCCCCATGCTTGAGCACTTTTTGCTGAATGCTTACCTTGACAATTACAGGAGCCTATCGCCGGAGAAAGCTGTCAGGAAGATAGGCGGCGGATTCGGCAACGGAGAGACATTTGAGGTCGTGATAACAGAAGAGAATGGAAAGAGGACTTACGAGATTAAAAGGCAAGGCATGGCCGCAAGGCAAGTGTCGAGAGAAAAGCTTGAGCAGATTGTAGGCCATTACAGACAGTCGCATGGCCATGGTGAAGGCGTCCCATCATTGGGCTACGCAAGGGCAGCGTGAAGAGAATGAAACTGAAAGTTTTTGCGGAAGACGTCAACACTGCTTACTTTCCATTAGGCGTGGCCCTGGAGAATATGGCAAACAGGTTTGTGAAAAGGTTCGGGTTCGGTGTCAAGACGACTGCAGTGAGCTGCATAAATGGCGTCGCTGAATTCGCGGTGGATTATGAGGATTACAAAGCCCAGTCGATCAAGGCATTCGGCATCATCAGGAACGACAGGAAATTCTTTGAGGACCTAAGGATAGAGATAATGGAGAAATGCGATGAGCTGATAGAATTCACTGGAAGCTTCTTCAGGAAAGACCTGAGCAAAGCGGCAAACAAGGAGCTTCTTGCCTTTTATCTTGAATATTTTGAGAAAAATGCAGATATGTATGCGCCAGGCTTCTTCCCGGTGTATGTCGATTTTGACACCAATAACCTGAGCAATGCCATAACAGAATTCATGCTGAAGAAGTTCGATGACAGGGCTGCGGAATATTTCTCGCTCCTGACGACGCCCGACAGGGAGACTTTTGCTAAGCTGGAGGAGCTTGATTTTCTCAGGCTCATAACAAAAGTCAGGGGAAAGAAGAACCTACAGGAGAACAGGGATGTGCTTGACCACCATGAGAAGTACTGCTGGGTTCCTTTTGGCTATACAGGTCCTGAGATGCAGCTGACAGACTTAGTCGGCAGGACAGAGGCTTTCATAAAGGGCAATCAAGATGAAAAAGAGATGCTGAAGGAGCATTATGAGAAGAAAAAGGACATAACAGAAAAGCAGAAAGAGATAGAGAAAAGCCTGGATGATGAAGAGCTTTATCTCATAGAGGTTGCCAGAGAATTCATCTTCCTGAAGCCTTACAGGAAAGACATACTGTACAAATCTTACTATCACATTACAAAACTCATA
>JAGVOV010000143.1 GCA_020052545.1 archaeon
CAAGGCTGTTGCGAATGAGAGTGGAGCTAACTTTATACTTGTCAAAGGCCCGGAAATGCTCAGCAAATGGGTTGGTGAAAGTGCCAAGGCCGTTAGAGAAATATTCAAAAAAGCTAGACAAACTAGCCCAACAATTGTATTTTTCGACGAAATTGATTCTATTGCTGCAAAAAGAGGTATGGGTGAAAATAAAGAATCGGAGAGTGTTATTAACCAACTCCTTACAGAATTGGGGGGATTACAGGATATGAAAGGTGTTGTTGTGCTTGCCTCTACAAATAGACCAGATATAATAGATAGTGCATTATTGAGGCCAGGAAGATTTGATAGGATAATCTATGCTTCCGTACCTGATGAGAAGGCCCGTGCTAAAATTTTCCATATACACCTCAAGATGAAGCTAGATATACCATTAGAAACTACTAAAAAAGAAACGCTAGCAAAGGAACTGGCAACTAAAACTGAAGAAGAGATTAAAAGAGATAGACTCTCAAAGGAACTGGCAACTAAAACTGAGGGTTATGTAGGTGCTGATATAGAAGCTGTATGTCGTGAAGCAGCAATGTTGGCCTTAAGAGAGAATAATGAAGCCACATCTGTAAGTAAAAAACACTTTACCGCGGCTTTAGAAAAGATAAAACCTTCAGTTACTAAAGATTTAGAGGAGACATACTCCAGTATGGAATCCACCTTTAGACAAGCCACTGCAAAGGAAGTCAAACAGAATAGGCCTACTTATTATGGTTAAATTTAAATAGCCTCTTTTCTTTTTCTTCATTATGGCCAAGCTTAAAGACATAGTCAAATTTCTCGACAAAGAGCTGAATGTGAAGAAGTTCAATAGCAAAGACTATTGCATCAACGGGCTGCAGCACAAAGGTAGCCAGGATGTGCAGAAGATAGGCTTCGCTGTCGATTCTTCGCTTGCGGCCTTTGAGCTAGCAAAGAAAGCAGGATGCGACTTATTGATAACTCATCACGCCGCTTTCGGCAAGGACAGGAAAAAGTATCCTGAGATGAGGAAGCTAAAGAAAGGATGGCTAAAAGAGAACAGGCTCTCAGTCTACTGCGCGCATGCGCCTCTTGACGCCCATAATAAATACGGCAACAATGCTGTGATGATGCAGATGCTCGGCATAAAAAGCTACAAAGATTTTGGGGAGATAGACGGAATCATGTGGGGCAAGGTTGGGATGTTAAATAGCGGAAAAACTGTTGGGGATATTGCAAGAATCCTTAATAAGAGAATTCCCACAAAATTCAAAGTATTAAATTACGGCAATGCAAAAGTAAAGAAAATCGCAGCAATTTCAGGAAGCGGCAGCGACTGCTATACTGAGGGAATGAGGAAGAAAGTTGATTTGCTCATAGTAGGAGATATCAGATATAGCCACTCAGTAAACATTAAGGACTTGAAGCTCAATATGATATCTGGTGGCCATTACAAGACCGAGACTTTAGGTGTGAAGGCGCTGATGCCTTTGCTAAGCAAGAAGTTCAATGTCAAAACGCAGTTCATAGCGAGCGATACAGGATTTTAATATGGAATGCAAGCCTGGCGACCTGGTTGAAGTGAAGACTGAAGATGAGAACATAATAGGCATATTGATGCCCCGTCCAGAGATACTTGATCCAAACATCTTGGTGATAAAGCTTGACAATGGCTACAACATAGGCATAGACAAGAGCAAGATAAAAAGCATCACGCTTAAGGAGCCATATGAGAGGCATGAAACACATAAAAGACAGCTGAAGCACAACCCAAGCCTGCCGAATGTCACAATAATCTCCACTGGCGGCACGATATCAAGCAAGCTCGATTACAGGACTGGGGGAGTATATGCTGACTATACTGCTGAAGATTTTGTTGAGATGCTTCCGGAGCTGGAGAACATAGCAAACCTCAAAGCAAAGAGCATAATGCACATAATGAGCGAAGACATGTGCTATGAGCATTGGAAGGCCATCGCAGAAGCTGCAGCAGAGGAATTGAACAATGGCGCTGATGGTGTCATCATAACACAAGGCACAGACACGCTACATTTTTCCACAGCAGCAGTCTCATTCTTCCTGCCGAACCTTTCAAAGCCTGTCGTCTTCACAGCAGCGCAAAGGAGCATCGACAGGGGCAGCACAGACGCTTTCATGAATCTCATCTGCGCAGTCCACGCAGCAGCCAAGTCTGGCATTGCGGAAGTTATGACATGCATGCATGCAAGCATGGATGATGAATCTTGCGTCCTGATAAGAGGAACAAAAGTCAGGAAGATGCATACAAGCAGGAGAGACGCTTTCAGAGCAATAAATGATATTCCCATAGCCAAAGTCCACAAGAATGGCAAGATTGAATATCTGCACAAGAACTTCAGGCCGAAGACGAATGAAATTGTCGAGTCAGACACAAAGTTTGAGGAAAAAGTTGCTTTGATCACAGTCTATCCAGGCATGGATCCGGAAATAATAGATTTTTACCTTGACAAAGGCTACAAAGGGATTGTTTTGGCTGCGACTGCGCTTGGCCATGTCCCTGTCAATGGCAAGCATTCCCTGCTTGACAAGCTTGAAAGGGCGAGGCAGATGGAGATCCCAGTCGTGATAGCGACGCAGACATTATATGGCAGGGTGAATCCTCATGTGTACACAAACCTGAGGAAGCTTTCTGTCGGCAGAGGCTGTATATTTGTAGAAGACATGCTGCCCGAGACAGCTTATCTGAAGCTTGGCTTTGTCCTTGGCCACGAAAAAGGCATTGAGGCAGCAAAGAAGATGATGCTGCAGAACCTTCACGGCGAGATGACAGAAAGGAGCGAGGCAAATGAGCTTTGATTATGAAGCGATAGGCCTGAAATGCGGGATTGAGATACACCAGCAGCTCGACACTTCAAAGCTCTTCTGCAACTGTCCTTCAATAGTCAGTGAGGGCAAGCCTGATTTTATGGTTGAGAGAGAATTGAGGGCAGTGGCCGGAGAGACTGGCAGAAAAGATGTGGCTGCGCTTCATGAGGAAATGAAACAGAAACACTTCATATATGAAGTCTTCAATGAGAGTGCGTGCCTCATAGACCTCGATGAAGAGCCTCCAAGAAACATGAACGAGGATTCTTTGGAGATAGTCCTTAAAGTGGCATCAGTGCTCGATGCCAAAATAGTCGATGAGATACAAGTGATGAGGAAGACTGTCATCGACGGCAGCAATACTACCGGATTTCAGAGGACAGCTTTAGTTGCAAGAAACGGGAAGATAGAGACATCAAAAGGCAAAGTCAACATACCGACAATATCAATCGAGGAAGAATCTGCCAGGATAATATCGCAGGATGCAGATTCAGTCAGATACGGGCTTGACAGGCTCGGCATACCATTGATAGAGATAGGGACTGCCGCAGAGATTAAAGATCCAGAACACTGCAAAGAGACTGCGGAGAAGCTCGGGATGATATTAAGGAGCGTCGGCGGTGTGAAGCGCGGTCTTGGAACGATAAGACAGGACATCAACATAAGCATAAGAAAAGGGGCAAGGATAGAGCTCAAAGGCGCGCAAGACCTCAAACTTATCCCTAAATATGTGGAATTTGAATGCCTGAGGCAGATAAATCTCCTTGGCATCAAAGACGAGCTTAAAGGCGCTTCAATCATTGAAGAGAAGACTGATGTAACAAAATTGCTTGAAACATCATCGAGCAAAGTCATCCAGAAAGCATTGTCAAGCAATGGCGTTGTGCTTGCGCTGAAGCTTCCAGGCTTTAAAGGTTTCATCGGAAAGGAAATACAGCCCGGAAGGCGCCTCGGCACAGAATTCAGCGATTATGCCAAAGTCAGGGCAGGTGTACATGGACTTTTCCACAGCGACGAGCTCCCGAACTATGGCATAACGCAGGAAGAGACAGACTTGATGCACAACAGCCTTGGCCTCAGCCTCAATGACGCTTTCATTCTTGTGGCGGATTCTGAAGACAAGGCAAGCAGAGCTTTGGACGCAGTTATAGAAAGGGCGCGCCTTTGCTTCATCGAGATTCCAAAAGAAGTGAGAAAGGCAAATGATGACGGCACAAGCAGCTACATGAGGCCTTTGCCTGGTGCTGCAAGGCTCTATCCAGAAACCGATGTACTGCCGATCAAAGCAAACCTGAAAGAGAAATTTGAGATTGAGATGATAGATGAGAAGGCGAAGAGGTTTGCTGACAGTTACAAGATAAGCTTTGATCTCGCTTCAATGATAGCAAAAGGCAACTTCGATTTTGATGGCTTAGTGAAGAAATTTGCTGAAGTAAATCCTGCTTTCATAGCAGGATTCCTCGTCTCCATACCAAAAGATCTGAAAAGGAGACATAACGTTGACGTGGATTCATTGAAGTTTGCTGATGAGGTTTTAGGAAAACTGAATAACCAAGACATACCAAAGCAAGCAATACCAGAGATACTTCTTGAATTGGCAAGCGGAAAAAATATAGATTACAGCAAATATGGGGTGGACACAAGCCAGGCCGAGATGATTGTTGAAGAGGTAGTGTCAAAGAACAAAGGGGCGAGTTTCCAGGCACTGATGGGAATTGCCATGAAAGAGCTTCGCGGAAAGCTTGACGGCAAGAAAGTCGCGGAATTAGTCATGAAATTTATGGCCTAGACGAGCTTCTCCCGCTTTGTCTTTATCTCATCTTCTATCTTGACGCCTTTCCTATACATGTAGACCATGCCGACAGAGGCCCACATCATATCTCTCAAGCGAGTTATCATACCAAAAGCTATACCCAAGTCTGCGCTTTGGCCTATGACACGGAGCAGCAGCACTTCAATGCCTTCTAACGCCCCAAGAGCAAATGGGATAGGAATAAGTATCGCAAACCCAACTCCAACCAAGACGACGAATAAAGTCGTATAGCTCAGGTCAAAGCCGAACATAAGCGAAAGGAACCTGAATTCAAAGATTGACAGCAGCCAGAAAGATATAGAAAGGAATGATATCCACCAGAAAGTCA
>JAGVOV010000150.1 GCA_020052545.1 archaeon
CGATGTTAGGGGAGAAGGTATCAACTGAGATCACTAAGAAAGAGGATGCCCAGGGATACCCAAAAGCCGAAGATGCTGCCAAGAGAGGCGGACGGGTTGCGGGAAACGCAAGGAAAGAGACAGAGAAAGAGTTGAGAAGCCCAGTTGTATCAAAAAAGAATTATCTTTCTGAGCCGGAAAAAAAGAAGCTTGAGGATAAAGGCAAGCGAAAATTGTGAATATTGCAAGTGGGCTAAAAGTTTAAAGTGACGCTAGCCACGTAGGATTAATTTCCGGAATTCTTGAAGACAGTCTCACAAGCACTGGACACGAGAGCGCGAGGCTTATATTGCCGCTCCTCAAAAAGCCAAAATATGGAAAAGAATATAAATGGAAACGCGTTATCCCTAAATATAGGGGAATGTTCCCCTAAAAAAAGGGATTACATATGCTGAAGAAAGAATCGAATCTGCTTTATTTTTTTGCCTCAAAGCCCTGGAAAGGATATACAGAGGCGGAGCTTAAGGCTGCTTACGGAAAGAAATCAAAGAGTTATATAGAAAGCTTCATCGAAAAATATGTCAAGGAGGGCATCCTGAAGAAAGAAACCATGGGCAGCATCTCAGTCTATTCCCTGGACTTATCTTCAGCGAAGGCAAGGATCTATGCCGGCACGACACTTGAATTCAAAGGCTGGTCAAAAAATAAGATCCCCTACAGGGATCTGCAGGCAGCAATAGACAAGATCCCCTACCAGAACCATATAACATTGATTACCGGCAGCTATGCCAGGAACGCACAGACAAACACATCGGACATCGATATTGTCATAATAATTGAAGACCAGTGCGAGCCAAAAAAGGTGTATGCTGAGCTGAAGCTGCATTGCGAGCTCAGTATCCCAAAAATACACCTCTATGTCTTCCGAGATTCGGAGTTCATAGGGATGCTGAAGGACAGAGAGGCAAATTATGGCAAAGAGGTCGCAAAAAACTGCCTCATACTGACACAGGGGCAGACTTATCTAAAAATCATAGATGAGGCGATAAAGAATGGATTTGATGGAAGAGATCTACATAAAAAGGGCTGAAAATGAGATTGTAGCTGCGGAAAAGCTCAAGGAGATGAGCGAGGACAGCAAAACAAGAGAGTTCATGCAAGTGCCAGATGATATGACTTTCTACAGCGCTGCAATATCTCATTCTTATTATTCAATATTCTACGCTGCAAAAGCTTTGCTTCTCACCAAAGGCATCAAGACTTCCTCACCAGATGTCCACAAGAGAACCCTTGACGCCTTTAAGGAGCACTTTGTAGACACCGGAGTCCTTGACGTAAAGCTGCTTGAAATCTACAGGAAGCTGGTAATCAGGGCCGATGAGCTTCTTGACATATTCAGGGGAGAAAAGCAGAAAAGGGGCGATTTCACTTACAAGACAATCCCTCAGGCGAACAAAGAGCCAGCTGACGATTCAGTCAAGAATGCAAAGATATTCGTGTCAAACATCAGGAAAGTGATTGGTCGCTGAATACTGCAAGTGGGCCAAGGATTCTAAATAGCCGGAAAAAAGTACCAAGTACTGGACATATTGCCGTGACGTATTTAAATCAGTTTGATCGATGATTAGGCTATGGAAACAGACACACCAGCACGATTCTGGAATAGATGGCTCAAGGCAGACACCGAGCAGCGCATAAAGATGGTAAAAAAGACATTGATTGCCAGGGAACTTGCCGAGTATATGTTGATTAAGTCAGGCAAGACTCAGAACCCCTTCTTTAAGCAATTCGCCGCAAGGAGCGTCAATGACTATTTTGAGGACTTGGAATCGGCGTTGAAGCGCTGACCCTTTTATATATAAAAAATCAGATGCAGGGGGTAAGATTTATATATATGTATTAACTACCATAATATTATGGTGATATTACCATGATAAGCAGAGAAGTGGATATAGTAAAATACCTATTGGAAAGCAAAGAGGAAGCCAACATAAGCAAGATAGCCAAAGCTTTGAAGATGGATTACAAGAATTCTCACGGCATAATAATGAGGCTGGAGAAGAAAGGCATCATAGCTCTGAAGGAGTTCGGAAAATCAATCAGGGTGACGCTGAAGGACAGCTTCCATCCGATAATATTTGAGGCAGAGAACAAGAGAAGGGAAGAGCTCTTAAAAGATAAAAATCTTAAGGTTTTACTTGAGTATTTTGACAGGAATATGAAAAACAGTTTCTATGTCATGCTCCTATTCGGTTCATATTCAAAAGGGATGGGCTCAAAAGGCTCAGACATTGATCTCATGTTCATAGTCCCGAACGGCTGTGAAGGAAGCATGGAAAAAGATATACAAGGCATCGCTTCAATGATTCCGATGAAACTGCACATCAACATCTTTAGCGAAAAAGATTTCATATCCATGAAGAACTCGAAAGAAGCTACTGTAGGAAGCGAAGCCATAAAAAATAATGTCATTTTGCATGGGATAGAACAATATTATGGGTTGGTATCATGATGGCTATAAAGAGAAAGGAGGAAGCCAAGGCAAATTTCGACAGATACCTCGAGGATGGGCTGCTGAAGAAGGAGAAGAATGAGATCTCAAAAGAGATGTACATCAAAAACGCTGAGCTTTCTTTGCAGGTCGCCCAAGAGCTATCTAAGAGCGGGCTGAAGCCGCACCTCTGGGTGATTGTCTGTTCATACTATTCAATGTTTTACATCGCGAACGCCGTTTTGCTCAGCATAGGATATAAGACCCAGGACAAGATTGCCCACAAAGTGACAAGCGATGCTCTGATTGTGCTTGTGATACATAGGCTGAAGAAAGAGCTTATAGAAGATTATGAATCAACAATGGACGATGCGCTCGAGATAGCTGCTGCAAAGGCAGAGGATATGATGGGTAATTATGATTTAGAACGCGATAAACGCTCTAAATTCCAATACAACATGTTAGAACAGATGAAGGAAAGCAAGGCTTCAACATCATTAAAAAGAGCACAGGAGTTCTTGTTTGAGATGAGGAAGCTATTATGAAATCCATAATCTTTGACCTTGACAACACCCTGATCGACTTTGTAGACACAAAGAACTTCATCATAGATGAAGTTATGAAGGCCATGATTGATGCGGGGCTGGAAGAAAGCAAGATAAAAGATTTTAAGCAATTCTACTGGAAACACGGCATAGAGAATCAGAAGATTCTCCAGCTTTACTTGAAGAAGAAGTTCGGCAGGATAGATTATAGGGCGCTGGCAAAGGCTATTTTAGCCTACAGAAGGGCAAAAACTGGACTTTTAAGGCCTTATCCTGGGGCAAAGACAATGCTGATTAAGCTGAGGGAGAAGGGCTATAAACTGGCTATATTGTCAGATGCCCCAAAGCTGGAATGCTATCTGAGGCTTTGCTCTGTTGGCTTTGATGATTTCTTTGATGTGATTCTCACAAAGGAGGATATAGGCAAGGAAAAGCCCAATAAGAAAGGTTTTTTGAAGGCAGCAAAGCTTCTAAAAACAGAGCCAAAAGACTGCGTAATGGTCGGGGACAGGCCCGGAAAAGACATTGAAGGGGCGAAGGCTTTGGGAATGACAACCATACTGGCTAAGTATGGCCTGACTGACAAGAAAGGGACGAAGGCTGATTTTGAGGCGAAGAGCCCGATGGATATAGTTAAATTTTTAGAGAGATGATTTTCTTTCTCTTTTTAAACTTTATCAATAAAACTAGTGCTTTTTATCAAAAAAATGATAAGTTTTATATACTTTCATTGATAAGTCGTAAATATGCCAATAGATTTTGATAAGATTAAAAGTGAAGCAGTAGAAGCATTTCTTAGAGATTCATATAGGAAGAATATTGGCGGTAAAGAATATTATTATACAAGGATTAAAACGCCATTCTTTAAAAAACAATATTGTGCTGGACCTTATACCCAAGATACTGAAAAACTAAAGTTATATGCAGTAAAAGTGGCTTATAAAGTAACTGATGACATATTTCATTATCTATGTCTAACAGCAAAAAAAATCTTTAAAAGTAAGCATCTAAACGATGAGGACATAATGGCATTAGAACTTTTGAGATTTGGTTATTACCATCTTTTAGTAAACTACGATAAAACTGATGTACAAAAGTATGAGGAAACCAGATTTACAAAATATGTTCATGGTACAACTAATATTGAAGGAAACACCTATACTTTACAAGAGACATCGATAACGCTAAACGATGGCTTGACAGTATCTGGGAAAAGTAAAAGAGAGTTTTTTGAGATAGATAACTACAGAAATTTAAAAAAATATGTTGATGGATTAAAGAAATTTGACTTAACAATAGATATTATAAAAAATATCCATAAATACATAATGACTAACATAGATGATGACTCTGCTGGAGAGTTTAGGAGAATAGATGTTGGTATTGTTGGAACAGAATTTAC
>JAGVOV010000097.1 GCA_020052545.1 archaeon
CTGACAAACAATAAGGATGCAGAAGCAAAGGAGCTTGTTGACAAAACTTATGTATTCCCAAAGAACCCGGAGCCTTATACTTATAACACTTCCACTTACTTTAGTTTAATATTTTCCAAGACAAGAGAGGACCCAAAAAGAGTGAAGGAGCTGATAAAAAATATCAAGATACCAAATTTCAGGAAGTTTGACGCTTTCTACATAATTGTCCCGGAAGAGTTTGACCTTGCGAGGGAGATGTTCGCCACAAAGTTCGATGAGCTTTTTGGGCCTAAGATTTCTGTCAGGGTCTTCACCCCAGACCAGACAAAACATGCTAAGACTGTCATATCATCAGACAGGGAATGCTTCCTCGGTTTGGGATATGACAATAAATTGTTCGGGAAGAAAAGGTTCAATTTCTCTCTGCCAAAAGATGCAGGATATGCCACAGCGATCGCTGTCGGCTATTATATAATAGGCAATATTCAGAAGCAGAACAAGCCTTATTTCAAGGACAATATCTTAGCTTATACAAAGCAAGCTTCGAAGATGTTCGGCAGCGAGATAAAGCCTATCGTGGAATAGGCCGCATAAAAGGCCCTTCAACACAAGTTCTGCTGCCTTTCTTGTCTGCGCAGCTTCCGCAGATGCCGACGCCACATTTCGTCAGATAATCTACTGATGAGAATATGGATTCTGGGTCAGATATTCCAAGCTCAATCGGCAAGACTGCTTCAACCATCGGCTTTGGCCCGCAGTTGAAGAAATAAGTCCCTGGGGCAGCTTTCAATATGTCTGTTACTTTTCCTCTCTCCCCAATGCTGCCATCTTCAGTCGCAAGGATGACTTTGCCAAACTGCCTGAATTCATCGACATAAAACAATCTGTCTTGGCTTCTGCCGCCGAAAAACATCGTGACGCTATTATTATTTGAGAGCTCCCTTGCGTGCAAGTATAGGCCAGCGATCCCGCTTCCTCCTCCGACTAAAGCGATGTTTTTGCCTTCAATATCTGGCATCTGGCCGCCGTAGGGGCCGCGGATGTAGAATTCATCGCCCTTCTGCAGCGCATTGAAAGCTTTCGTGAAAGGCCCGACTTCCAAGACGCCTAAAGTCAATGGGTCATCGTCCATCACAGAGAAAGGCTTTTCCCCTATGCCGGGAAGCCATGCGAACACAAACTGGCCCGGCGACGCTTCAAGATAGCTGTCTGCCTTCACGACCTTGAAGCTGCCTCCAAAGCTTATGCTTTCGGCAACTTTGAATCTGGAATAAGTCATCTTCACCTCATCATTCAGGAAGAAGCGCGCGTCATTTGCCCCGCTTTTCAAGTCTGCAACAAGCTCCGAGAAATATTTTGCGATCTCCAAATCAGTCATGCCTATCAATGCGCTCCCTATGCCAAAGAAAGATGTGCCTGCTGACATATAGCTTCTGACATGATCTGCCGTCGAGATGCCGCCCATGGCAATTATCGGGATATTGCCTAATCTTTGCGTTATGTCGCTGACGCATTTCAGGCCTATTGACGTTATCTCTGCTCCTGAAAGGCCGCCGACCTTGTTTGTCAGCACCGGGTTTCCGTCAATCATGTAAGGTTTTGGGCCGACGGTGTTGATAGCAGTTATGCCATACGCTCCAGCATTCATCGCTGCTTCAGCTATCTCTGCTATGTTTGGTGCGTTCGGCGTGAGTTTCGCGAACACCGGCTTGCTTGTGTTCCTCGCCACTTCCCTTGTTATACCTGCCACCATCTTTGGGTCCTGGCCAAGCTGCATGCCAAGCCCTTTTGCGTGAGGGCATGAAAGGTTCAATTCAAAGCCATCGACATGTTCTTCCAATGTCCTTGCCACAAAAAGAAATTCTTCCTTGTTGGCGCCGAATATAGAAGCGAGAAGGAATTTATTGTCCGGGATGCTTATTCTGAAAAGTCTTTCCGCGAACTCTTCAGCTCCAGGATTTGTCAATCCCACTGCATTGACATAGCTCCCTGGCTGATATTGCGCAAAGATAGGCTCTCTGTTCCCTGCTCTCGGCACAGGCCCTATGCTCTTTGTCGTGATGATCCCTATCTCTGGAATCTCATTGGCTATCTTCTCTATCGTTGCTGCATCTGTCGTGACGATGCCAGAAGGTATGGTGAACGGCATGACCATCTTATCGCCAAGCTGCTTCTTTTCCATTGATTTAGAAAATCCTATTTCTTTTTATAAAGTTATCTTTCTAGAATGGTGACAAATCCGATTCAAAGAGGATCTTCCTGCAGGTGCAGTAATTTCCTTGCTGGCACATTGCAACTTTCGTGGCTTTGAATCCTATCGACAACTTGCTAGGCTCTGCTTTCTTGCATTTCAAGCTTATATGTGGATGATAATCCCTTGGATGATGATATTTTTTATCGTAGTTCTCCACCCAGAATTTTGAGACCTCTGCAAAAGTCTCATCGTCATCGACCTGGAACATATCATTCTCAACCTTGTAAGTCAGCAAAGGGAACAATGCTTCCATCAAATCAACGTGGAGCTTCACAAGCTCTTCTGTCCTGCTGACAATGAATTGGAATGATTTCTTGTGTTCTGGAGTAAAATGGAAATTAAGCTCGATTATTTTGAGATTTAATGCCTTGTGCTTTGCGACGACTTTACTTATCCTTCTTGATGCTTCTTTGATATATTTTTCATCAAGGACACCCATCACAAGGGTTATGTGAGGGTGGTTGTCAGCTTTGCTCAGGTCAGAATGGCGCCCAGGGTCTGCTTGGTTTATAGAAATGCAGATTTCATTGACTCGCTCAGGGAGAAATAATGCGACGTCAATAGCTATCTTTGCCATTTTCAATTGAGATTGGAAAGGATAGCGGGGGGTAGATTTGAACTACCGACCTATGGGTTATGAGCCCATCGGGCACTCCTGGCTGCCCTACCCCGCTGCAGGTTTATGGAAATATGCGAGCTATTTAAAGGTTGCGAGTGGAACGAGCAAACCTACTGGCATGCCAGCTTTGATTGCTAATAGAATTAACCTAAAATAAAATCAAAAAATTACTTGTAGTCTTCTTCCTCATCGAATGAGTCTGGATCGTCAGCATCTTCATCTTCATCTTCTTC
>JAGVOV010000189.1 GCA_020052545.1 archaeon
GGCCTCGGCTGGAAAATCTCACCATCTTCGATAAGGCTCTCAATGATCCTTGGCGCATTCTCATACTTGGATCGTTTCACAACTTCATCATAATCTGCGCCGTCGCCGGAATCAAGCTCTTTGATAAGGCCGTAAATAACTTTAACTATATTTTTTCCGCCCTCGTCGTCTGTTTCCTGGATGTTTTCAACAGCTTCAGGCTCTGCTGCGGTCTCCTTCCTCTCGAGCTCTTTTTTCCTGTATTCAACCCAAGATTTATTTTCAATCTTTCTGACTATCTCTGCCATTATGTAGCGTTCATTCCCAAGCTCTCTTGGCCTGCCGACGACCATGACAACATCCCCTATGACAACAGTGTTGAGGGTGCCTTTATTCTGAAGGTCCCTCAGTTCTATGACGCCACTTCCATCATCAACCATAGCATTATTATCTGCCTTATTCACGACAGAAGCGACAACATTAACTCTTGAGACTTCTTTACCACCTATCACAACAAAATTCGGCTCCCAGCCTTCCTTCCTTTCATACCTTCCCCCAAGTATGTCTTTTATGAGGACCTTATATGCGACCAATCTTTTGGGCTGTTCCATACGGCAGAGAAAGGGAGTTTTGTTTTAAAAGATTGCTAAAAAGCGTAAAGCAGTGATATCCCAAGGATAATTAGGAACAATCCGGCAACCCTCTTGCTAATTTCTTCCCTTTCACCAAGCAGGACCATGCCCCCGATGACGCTAAAGATGACTGAAGCCTGAGACACAGGGACTGCTCTCGACACTTCTCCAGAAAAGATCGCCGCTGAAAGGAATGCCCGGAACCCTGCAAACAATATTGAGCATACCAGCACCATCTTCCAAAAAACTGCATCTTGTTTAGTCCTGTCTTTGTTCAGAGAGACCTGTGTCAGCCCGAAAAGGCCGCAAGCGATCATGACAAGAGATGCATAGGACACAATACCGAAACCAGAAAGCAGATTTTTGTCAATAAGGAATCCTACAGCCAGAGAAGCCGCCCCAAGTGTGCTGTACAAAACACCTTTGGAAAAGTCTTTGTTTATGTAACCTTTTCTATAAGATACCACGACGGCACCTGCAATTATCAATAATATTGCCAGGGCCTTAAGCAGCGAAAAAGATTCTGAAAAAAACAAGACACCGCCCATAAGGACTAGGACAAGCCTCAACTGAGTGATTATCTGCGAGAGCGAGACATCTATTTTGTTCAGCGACTTGTAAGTGTAAAGATCGCCATACCAATAGCTTATGGCGGCGACGCAGAACAATGCCCAAGACCACACTGAGCTCGGCAGTTTAAAGCCGGCAATAGCAGCTATCGGAAGCAGCATCAGGCCGACAATCAGATCATGGTATGCAGTGAACTTGATGGCATCAACCTTTTTGCCCAAGAACCGCTTCGCGTATACTTTCTCTATAGCATAGAAGAGCGCGGCCATTATAGCATAGATGAACCAATCCATATTCGCATAAATTGTTTGTTTACTTATAAATATATCTCATCAAAAAATACTAATTTGCAACCAAAATTGTCTGTGTTTCATCAAAAACATTGTTCTTGAATTGATGGCATTTTATCGCTAAATCCCCCCTTCCAATCAGCTTCATGCTTCTTGCAAGTTCTTCTGAGTAAACGTACTCAACATTATTATTTTTAGTTTCAATTCCCTTAAAAATGCACCAGAATTCAAGCTTTCTCCCATTTGAGCAGTATCTTCTAATTTGGTCCTCGAAACCCCTATAGCCACAAGTTTTTACTTCGATAAACATTTGCTTGTTTGGAACAAATATGTCGGGAATTCCAACTTCTTCATCCTTGAATTGAGAGATTATACTTCCATAAAGTGCCTCTGCCATTTCTTCACAATGTTTTTGCCATGCTTTCCAAATATTGTTGTTTCTTCCATCATTTGGTGTAAGGCCCGCTCGCAGGCAAGCTGCAGTGTAGCTTCCAAACTTTTTCACGAATGGAAGAATGCTCGGACAGTCTCCTCTCTCATTAATTTCTTCCCTTGTTGGGGTTCTATTTAATTCTGAATATAACTTCCTTAAAATTATTATTAATTCTTCTCTGTTTATTTTATAATTAACAATTAAACCAGCTTCCCTCATTGCATTATTAAATGAACCGAAAAACTTCCTGCACACACCTTTAGAAGGCATCAGTCGATCTTTATCTAAATCTCTTTGTGTGGGGCATTTTCCAATCTCTTTTGACTTTTTTCTTAATAAATCTAAAATTTCCTCTTCAGACCAGATTCTGTAATAATTATTAACTTTCAATTTTGAAGCAATTAAGGCATGATTCCAAGAACCAAATTCTAGCTCAAAAACAGATCTATCTGGCATGTTGTTTTTTCTCCCAACATCGTAGCTAGTTGGATTTTCCCCCAATCTTATTGATAATTGTTTTAAGCTTCCAATCAAGAATTTTCGTTTGTATTTTTTCATTTTCTCAACCTCCAAAGTTTTCTACTTTAAGCAAACTTTGGATTGACAAAAGAAAACGTTGAGCAGAACTGCGTGAAAGACTTTTGCTGTTAAGCGAAAGGCGCAATTTGGCAGTTTTGCGTGTTTTCTTTCTGAGAATTTATCAAGGCTCATTAATATGCCTCACGCGCGAATGTCCCGTGCAAATTAAATTTTGCTAATGAATCCCCGACGGGGCTCGAAGATGTCACCCGAACGCTTCAATTTCTCTATAGCCTCTTCAACTTTATCTTCCTGCATGCCTTTTGCTGCAGCCTCTCTTAAGATATCTTCAATCGGGATGTTTTTGCCTAGTGTTGACTCAAGCTCTGAAATAATCTCCCTTATGCTGATTATCTTCGTCCTTTCAGATGAAGATATTCCTGTCGATATCCTATCTATGTCAACAAGTCCAGTCTCTGTATCAAGGCCGAACTGCTTCAGGCAGTAATCGACCAAGTCAATGGCACGTCTCGCATCCTTCCTTGTGACCTTCTCACCAAGCCTTGTTTTTGCTGATGCCTCGGAAAGCCTAACCAAGGCCTCTAATTGCCTTGCAGATATAGGAATTGTCTTTATTTCGCCGCCGACAGAACCAGAGAGGCGCATCTTAAGGTAATATTCTTTTATTTCCTCAACAGCGCCTTCAGTCAGTTTTGGATGGATCCTGAGCCTGGCATAAGCAAGATATTTTCTCAGTAAAGGAGAAGCAATCTCGCCTTCCTCTGTCTTCGGATTCTGGTGAAGATTGAGGATGAAGCTGACCATCTCATTGTCTTTCTCCAGATTCGGCATGTCTCTTATGGCAAATATCAAGTCAAATCTGTTGATCAATGTCGGAGGAAGATCTATCTGCTTGGGAATTGTCTCGTAAGGGTCAAATCTTCCAAATTTTGGGTTTGCAGCAGCAAGGACTGTGGTTTCTGCGCGAAGCGTAGCTTGGATATTGGCCTTGCTGATTGTGACGGTCTGCCCCTCTAGGGCTTCATGCATCGCGCTCCTGTCTTCTGTGCTCATCTTGTCCAATTCATCGATGCAGCAGAGGCCGCGATTGGCTAGGACAAGTGCGCCAGCTTCCAGACTCCAGCCTTTCAGGAATTCATCTTTAACGACAGCTGCAGTCAGGCCAGCACCTGAAGCGCCTTTGCCTGAGATAAAACGGCCTTTAGGCGCGACTTTTGATATCCTTTTCAACAATTGCGATTTTCCCGATCCTGGGTCGCCGACAAGCAGGACATGCACATCTCCCCTAGTGACAGAGCTGTCATCCCTTGTCTTCCTCTCACCACCTACAAGCTGGAAAACTAGCGCTTCCTTGATCTTCTGGTGACCGAAGATGCTCGGCGCGATAGAATTGACAAGCCTTTCATACAACCTCGGATCTGCGCCTATTTCTCTTATCTCCTGCTCTTCTTCCGGCGTTATCTGGATGTCACTATAATCATCAAGCACAGGCTCGACAAAAATAGCATCAATCATCAAGTCAAAGCGCGTGCTTTGCATCCCCCCTTGCAATGTTATTGGGACCTCTTTGACGATGCCATTGACAAGTATCTTTGTTCCAGGATTCGTCTTCTTGTCGGTTATCGGGCTGACAAGGTCGTTCTTCAGGAATATGTTTATCCTCTTGGGCTGCTCGCCGCCTTCCAAATCTTCAGAAGATTCCTCGAGAACAATGCCTTGAGCATCTACAAGCTCCTTGCTCAGCAGCCTGAAGACACCTTTCCTGCCGCATGCGCATCTGTTCGGCTCCTTGAACTTTGAATCAAGCTGGATGACAGAAAGCACATTACCGCAGCTCGGGCATTCAAATCTCGCTGTCGTCACTTGTGGCCTGACATCGGACTTTTGCCTTACGACACCCTCAACATACAGGAATTTGCCTATATGCTCGGTCCTGATGTTCCTTATCATGATGTTCTGGGTGTCAGGAAGGTTCTTTATCCTTATCTTGAAGTTCCTTATCTGGTCTTTCAGCTCACTGGGCAGGTCGAACTGCTCGACTGCGATCTCAAACGCCTTGATGGTCTCTTCAGGATCATCAAGAATCAGTTCCCCAAGAGTTACATCAAACTTAACAATCTCATCAAAATCTACAACGAAGAATTTCTGGCCTTTTCTCACCGACTCAAGGATCTGGGTCTTATAAAAATCCTCGAGGAATTCATGAAACCTTTTGATCTGTTCTGTTACTTCCATTGTTTGTGGCCTTTTTTAATTATTTTTGATATTTTTATCTCAAATGGAAGTCACGAGCGCGAGATTACTTCCATTTTGTTTACCTATTGCAGCCTTATGCCTATGCTTGAATCTATATCACTTAAATACTCCGCGCAGCCCTGTCTTGTGATGCGTGCATCACAAGGCTACGAACGCCAGTGAGTCTGTCCAGTGTTACTTAGACATTACTCTCTTCAAGTCTTCAATCAAAGTGTCAAGCGCCTTGTTGACAGCTTCCTCTGATTTTGTACCGGTGCAGACAACCTTGCCATTGCTGAAAAGCAAGAATGTTGCCTTTGCCTGCTGCAGCTTATAGACCAAACCCGGGAACTGTTCCGGCTCGTACTCTGTATTTTCGAGCTTCATAGCCAAAACATTGAGGTTCAAAGGCATGCCGACGTTCCCTGACGCGACGATGTTCTGAACCACAATCTCAGGCTCTATAGTGATTTTGACATTTATCTTCTCCAGGCTCTTTATTATCTTCTTTATGCTCTCCTGCACCTTATCAAGGCTCCTTGCTCCTGTGCAGACAACCTTGCCTGAGCTGAAAATCAATGCAGAAGTCTTTGGCTCCTTGATCCTTATGACCAGGCCTGGAAACTGTTCTGGATTATACTCTGTGTTGCTCAATGTTGCGGCCATCTTCTCCAGCGGAATGTCATGGCCAAGTGAAGTACTGACGACAATATTTACCACCTGTATCTCTCGTTTAGCAGGCGCTTCTTTTTTTGCCATTAAAATCCACCCCCAATGGATAATTCCTTAGAAAAGGGGCCTTATTTATAAATACTTTTGTATTTAAACAGAGGTTTTTGTTTATATAGTTGCTGGAATGTATACCCCCATCGTTTCCACTGGAAACCTATTTATATGTATTTAAAGCCATTATAAACCATTTTTA
>JAGVOV010000113.1 GCA_020052545.1 archaeon
CATGGTATCTTGCCCTGCTCCTTCAGCTCCCTTATCAGATCGATATGGCTTAGTCTCTTTGGCCTCGCGCCTTTCTTGAAAGCCTTCCTGTACACTTGCCTGTCAAATTTGAAGCGCTTCTTTATCTCCTCAATTGTGCTCACGCCATACTGGTTGTCAAAAAAAAGATGCTGCAATGGCACGGCCCTTTTCTTCTCGACAACAACCTTCACAGGATGTTTCTTGATATGCTCAATCCAGTTAGCGAGCTGCCTCGCATTCGGTATTGTTGCCGAGAGGCATAAAAAGCGCGTCTCTTTGCTGCTGAATATCAAACATTCTTCCCAGACAGTCCCTCTTTCCTCATCACCAAGATAATGTATCTCATCAAAGACGACATAGGCCAGCTCATCAACGATGTTGTCTTTGGCCAGAAGCATGTTCCTGTATATTTCAGTAGTCATGATTATTATCGGCGCGCTCGGATTATAACTTACATCTCCGGTCAATATGCCGACATTCTCAATGCCATAGAGCTTCTTGAAATCAGAGAATTTCTGGTTCGACAATGCCTTGATGGGCGCGGTGTAGAATATCCTCTTGCCCTGCTTCAAATATTTGTCAATGACATAATCCGCTATCAAAGTCTTGCCAGTCCCTGTAGCTGCCGATACAACCACGGAAAAACCCTCTTCAATGAAGCCTATCGCCTCTTCCTGGAACTTGTCAAGCTCTAGATTCCTGAATTGCATAGAATATGTTTGCTGCCGGATGATTTAAAGCTATGCAAAAGGTATATAAACAGACCACTTAACCCGAACTCAGCATGAACGGATGGATTGAAATTAGGGAATCCGGGATACACAACAAAGGTGTCTTCGCCGGCAAGACGATACCTAAAGGGACCTATATAATAGAATACACAGGCGAGATCATAACCTCTGAGGAAGCTGACAAAAGAGACACTGAAAACGAGAAGAAGGGCTTGACTTATATATTCATACTTGACGAAGACCGATGCATCGATGGCGCTATCCACGGCAACGATGCGAAGTACATAAACCACAGCTGCAGCCCGAACTGCGATTGTGAGATTGAGGGTGGAAAAGTCTGGATTGTGGCAAACAAAGACATCGAGAAGGGCGAGGAGCTTGTCTACGACTATGAGTTCCCGCACGATGACGATGTAAAGGATGCATGCCTGTGCAGGAGCCATAATTGCCGCGGCTTCATCCAGGCTAATGCCCCTAATGCATAATATTTTTAATGAATCCTTATTATCTTTCTTTCATGAAAGTATACATCAAGACCTTTGGCTGCTCATTGAACTTAGCAGATTCTGAAGCCATGGCAGGAATACTGGAAAAAGAAGGGAATTTTCTTGTTAATTCTTCTGATGAGGCAGACCTCATTGTCATAAACAGCTGCGCCGTGAAGAACGAGGCAGAAAACAAGCTCTTCAGGGAATTGAGGAAGAACAAAGACAAGAAAATTGTTGTGACGGGATGTGTGCCTCAGTCAAATCCTTCTTACCTGAAGACGAAGCTCAAGGATTATTCTATCCTTGGGGTCAACCAGCTTGATAAGGTTGCTGGTGTTGCTGAGGAAGTCATGAATGGCAGTATTGTTCAGCTAATTTCCAAAGAAAAGAAAGAACGTGTAACATTGCCAAAACACAGGCTCAACCTATTTGTGGAGATCATCCCTATATGCGAAGGCTGCATGGATTCATGCAATTATTGCAAGACGAAGCATGCTAGGGGAAGCTTGTACAGCTACAGGCCCCGCGAGATAAGGGAAGCTGCATTCAATGCACTTAATGAAGGCGTTAAGGAAATCTGGCTGACATCCCAAGATAATGGGTGTTATGGTTTTGATATCGGAACAAATTCTGCGGAATTAATAAACAATATATGCGAACATCCAAACAAAGATTTCAAGCTGCGTTTCGGTATGGCAAATCCTCATCATATCAAAAAAATACTTCCTCAGCTTATCGAAGCTTTCAAGAATCCACAAGTGTACAAGTTCCTTCACATACCGATACAGTCAGGCAGTGATAAAGTGTTGGAAGAAATGAAAAGGACGTATACAGCAAAGGATTATTTGGATATTGTAGAAGAATTTAGAAACAATATTCCGGGCATCACAATATCGACTGATATCATTGTCGCTTATCCGACAGAGTCAGAGAAGGATTTCAAAGAAACACTGAAAATTCTTGAGAAATCAAAGCCCGAGATAGTAAACATCTCAAGATTTTGGCCTCGCCCAGGAACTCCTGCTGCAAGATTGAAGCCGCTGCCGAGCCAGGTCGCTATGAAAAGGTCAAAACAAGTCAAAGAGCTCTGCAACAGGATTGGCCTTGAGAGGAACAAGAATTATGTCGGGAAAAAGCTTAGGGTTTTGATAACAGAAGCTGGGAAAAATACCACGATGAAAGG
Organism: archaeon; assembly: GCA_020052545.1. GTDB lineage: Archaea > Nanobdellota > Nanobdellia > Woesearchaeales > JAGVOV01 > JAGVOV01. The sequence goes on from JAGVOV010000113.1 coordinate 2,424, forward strand.
CAAGGCAGAGAATTATATGCAGGTGATCACAAAAAAAGAGGCTAAGATAGGCCAGTCTATCGAAGTTCTTGTCAAAACAGCCACCCCTATAGACGTGAGAGACTTCTAAAATCAATAAAAATAAATACTAGTTCCCCCATGGAAAAGAGTATCTTGGTATATCAGTTTGTATACCAAGTGAACAACGCAAAGTTCGCGAGGCTGTTAAAATAAAGCTGAACAAACACGACCGCTACGTGCAGGAACTGGTGCAGCAGATAAGGCCCAACTATGACGATATTTCTACCCATCAAATTTTCAAAAAGAAGCGCAGGATGATAACAGAAGTGGATATCCTCGCGAGGAAAGGCGATGAGATTCACATCTATGAAGTCAAGTGCAGCTATCGCATAACCAAGGCGAGGAAGCAATTGAATCGCGCTCGCGGCCTGTTCAGGAACCAGAAGACAGCGTGTTTCTTTTATTGTGGAATTGGAAAAGCATTGGTTGAGATTTAGCTATTGTGTCTCTGTGACTTTTATTATGTGCCAGCCGAACTGAGTCTTTATTGGCCTTGAAATCTCCCCTTTTGGGAGATTGAAAGCAGCTTCTTCAAACTCTTTCACCATCATGCCTCTTCCAAAGAGGCCAAGGTCGCCGCCGTGCTTCTTGCTTGGACATAGTGAGACTGCTGCTGCAACTTCCTCAAAGCTCTTGCCATGCGTGACATCAAATCTTGCCGCGCCTGCTTC